>JAJFVH010000129.1 GCA_021371875.1 Bacteroidales bacterium | reverse complement strand
TTTTTTATTATCATAGCAGACGCCCACAAGCTGTTGAAAAAAAAGATTCAGTGTCCCCGATGTGGAAAATACGGTATGCATTCGAGCGGAATTTTTAATTACTTCAACAGGAAACAATCTTCAGTATGGAAATGTCCATATTGCTATCAAAAATTCACAACTATCAAGAAAAAACTCCTAATTCTGACAGCAAGTAAGAGTTAGAATATTTTATTTTAGCGAAAATTCCCCTTTAAACGCAATAAGTGTAATTCCGAAAAAAAAGACCACTTCGTATTCCGATAGTTATCGGGGCGAAACGGTCTTTTAGTATCATGCTATTCACGGAGGAAAATTCCTCCTGTGAATGATAACGATTAATCCTTAAATTTGGCGCTTAAAAACTCGCGGTTCAAGCGAGCAATGTGCGAAATAGAAATCGCTTTCGGGCATTCAGCTTCGCAAGCACCTGTGTTGGTACAGTTCCCAAAACCGAGTTCGTCCATTTTAGCCACCATAACTTTAGCCCGGTGAGATGCTTCCACTTTTCCTTGAGGCAACAAAGCCAACTGGCTTACTTTAGCTGCCACAAACAACATGGCCGATCCGTTTTTACAAGCTGCTACACAAGCTCCGCAACCAATACATGATGCTGCATCCATGGCTTCGTCGGCAACTACTTTCGAAATTGGGATTGTATTTCCATCGGGAACGCCACCCGTGTTTACCGAAACATAACCACCTGCCTGGATAATTTTATCAAAAGCACCTCGGTCTACCATCAAATCTTTGATAACCGGAAAAGCTGCCGAACGCCATGGTTCCACCGTAATGGTTTCGCCGTCTTTGAAACGACGCATGTGAAGCTGACAAGTGGTGGTTTCACCGTCCATTCCATGGGGATGACCGTTGATATACAAGCTGCACATTCCGCAAATACCTTCACGGCAATCGTGATCGAATGCGATTGGTTCTTTACGTTCTTTTATTAATTTTTCATTCAATACGTCCAACATTTCAAGGAAAGAACTGTCGGTCGACACATTGTCCATTTTATAAGTCACAAATTCGCCTTTGACTTTGGGACCGGCCTGACGCCATATTTTTAACGTTACGTTTATATTTTTTTCCATATTATAAGCCCCCTTTAATTTCCCCGGAAGGGGAAAATGAAGTTAGTAACTTTATTTTAATAATGATAATAATTTATATATAAGCTCTTAAAGCCTCCCTTCGGGAAGGTTGGCGGGGCTTTTTACGCTTTGTAATTGCGTTGTTGACGATGAATAAATTCGTAATCCAATGCTTCTTTAAGCAATGTAGGCTCTTGTCCATCACCATTGAATTTCCAGCACGATGCAAATGAGAATTCCTCATCGTTACGAAGCGCTTCTCCATCCGGTGTCTGGTATTCTTCGCGGAAATGACCGCCACATGATTCTTCGCGCATTAACGCGTCGCGCGCCATCAGTTCGCCTATTTCGATAAAGTCGGCTACACGCAATGCCTTTTCGAGCTCTACATTCAAATCGCTGCTCACACCGGGCACATAAACGCGTGTCCAGAATTCGTGACGAATCGCTTTGATTTTTTCTAATGCCTGCTCCAAACCTGCTTTATTACGTCCCATTCCTACAAAATCCCACATAATCAATCCAAGTTCGCGGTGAATAGAATCAACCGACTTGTCTCCCTGAATTTTCATGATTTTTTCGATTTTAGCATGAACAGCTTTTTCGGCTTCAGTAAATTCAGGTAAATCGGTACTCATACGGGGAACCTGTATCTGATCGGCTAAATAGTTTTGAATGGTATATGGTAATACGAAATATCCGTCGGCTAAACCTTGCATCAATGCCGAAGCACCCAGTCGGTTTGCCCCATGATCGGAAAAGTTGGCTTCACCAATACAGAATAATCCTTTCACCGAAGTTTGTAGTTCATAATCAACCCAGATACCTCCCATGGTGTAATGAATAGCCGGATAAATCATCATCGGGGTCTTATATGGATTTTCATCAACAATTTTATCGTACATCTGGAACAAGTTTCCGTAGCGGGCACGGATGGTATCTTCACCCAAACGTTCGATAGCCGATGAGAAATCAAGGTAAACGGCCAAACCGGTATTTCCAACTCCAAAGCCGGCATCGCAACGTTCTTTGGCAGCACGTGAAGCCACGTCGCGGGGAACCAGGTTACCGAAAGCAGGATAACGACGTTCCAAATAGTAGTCGCGTTCTTCTTCTTTTAAATCGGTTGGTTTCTTTTTGCCTGCACGGATTGCTTCGGCATCTTCTTTTTTCTTGGGAACCCAGATACGGCCATCGTTACGAAGCGATTCCGACATCAAAGTCAGTTTCGATTGAAATTCGCCGTGAACAGGAATACAAGTTGGGTGAATCTGTGCATAAGCAGGATTTGCAAAATAAGCTCCCTTTTTATACATTTGGATAGCTGCCGAACCGTTTGAAGCCATAGCATTGGTCGAAAGGAAAAAAGTATTTCCGTAGCCACCCGACCCGACAACCACAGCGTGAGCGAAAAAGCGTTCCACTTTACCTGTAACCAGGTTGCGGGCAATGATACCGCGGGCGCGGCCATCAATAACTACTACATCCAGCATTTCGTAACGGGAATATAATTTCACCGAACCTTTTCCAATCTGGCGGCTTAAAGCTGAATAAGCTCCCAGCAATAATTGTTGTCCTGTTTGTCCTTTCGCGTAGAATGTACGTGAAACCTGAGCACCACCGAACGACCGGTTGTCCAACAAGCCTCCGTATTCGCGTGCAAAAGGAACACCTTGTGCCACACATTGGTCAATAATATTGTTTGATACTTCCGCCAAACGATATACGTTGGCTTCGCGGGCACGATAGTCGCCGCCTTTGATCGTATCGTAGAACAGACGGTAAACCGAGTCACCATCATTTTGATAATTTTTAGCCGCATTGATGCCACCTTGTGCAGCAATGGAATGTGCACGGCGAGGTGAATCCTGGATACAAAAGTTCAAGACATTGAAGCCCAACTCGGCAAGCGAAGCCGCCGCCGAAGCTCCTGCCAGACCTGTACCTACAACAATAATATCGAGACGGCGTTTGTTGGCAGGATTTACTAATTTCTGATGTGCTTTATAATTACTCCATTTTTCGGCTAACGGTCCTTCCGGAATTTTAGCATCTATTTTATTTCCTTCTACCGCAGTAGATTCTTGTTTCTTTGTCATAATTCAGTTTACTATTTTTAGAATTTACAATTAAGCATTATGCGCCACATCCAAGTAAGTAATACACAGGAATTGACATAAACATCAATATCACAATGGTCGAAACAATGTTCGCAATCACCTTTACACGAGGCAACCAGGTTTTGTTGTTCAAACCTAACGATTGCAAAGCGCTCCATACGCCATGTGTAAGATGCAACCAAAGTGCTATTAACCAAACAATATATATTACACAATATACCCAGTTGCTAAATAATTGGGCAACCCAATAAGCCCCATCAGCAGCTTTGTTCACATCACCTAAGCCGGTAAGTTCCACAAATTGCATTTTGTACCAGAAATTATACAAGTGCAATGTCAGGAAACCTAACACGATAATACCCAACACCAACATGTTTCGCGATGCCCAATCCACACTTTTTTGGCTCTTACTGACTGCGTATCGTTCACGCCCCCGGGCACGCATGTTTTGGAAGGTCAAATACAAGGCATACAAAATATGAATTACAAAACCGGCAGCCAA
>JAJFVH010000170.1 GCA_021371875.1 Bacteroidales bacterium | reverse complement strand
ATAGAAGAGAATTTGACAATTAGCCAATCGTAGTGCAGCGAAAATCCCGCTTGCGGGGTAAGAAAATATTGAATCGTTAACTATTAATTTTCTTTCACTGTGTTACTCCATGTTTTACTCGGTGATACTCTGTGTACATTTCAGATGATAATTGAATTGTTGAACCAAGACGAATGAGTCAATGTGCTAATTTGACAATTTGAGAATGAGAGAATTTGAAACGTTCACTGTCCACTCAATTTAGAACCAAGATATTAGACTTTAGACAAAAGAGGAAAGACGAACCCCGGAACTTTTTTCATTTTTGAACTCAAGATGATAGAGTAGCGTTTATAGTCGGTAGTATTAAAGGGTATTTGTAGGTTATGAGCTACAAAAATAAATATTTTTACGAATATGTAGTTTATATCGACCAAAAATGTATCTTTGCATGTGTATGTAGTATATAAACACAGTAAAAAACAATGCAAGAAGATATTATTATTCGTCCAAAGTATCAGCATCAATTGCTTCCCTTTCAAGGGAAACCGCTTATAAAGGTATTGACAGGGCAACGTCGCGTTGGAAAAAGTTATATTCTCAAGCAACTAATACAACAGATTGAACAAGAGGATACATCGGCCAATATTCTTTATATAAATAAAGAAAACATGGCATTTGATTCGATAAAGACTGCTTCCGATTTAAATGATTATGTTCAGAATAACACTAAGCAGGGAGTACGAAATTACATTTTTATTGATGAAATACAGGAGATTGAGCAGTTTGAGAAAGCCATGAGAAGCTTGCTGTTGAATCCTATCTATGATTTGTATTGTACAGGGAGTAATGCCAATATGTTATCGGGCGAGCTTTCGACCTATTTAAGTGGCAGGTATATCGAAATTCCTATTTATAGCCTATCCTATACAGAGTTTCTTAGCTTTCATAAATTGGATAATACCAATGTTTCGCTCAACCAATATCTTAAATATGGAGGCCTTCCTTTTTTAAAACACCTTGAATTGTCGGATGAAATTGTCTATGATTATTTAAAGGGTGTCTATAATACTGTTATCTATCGTGACGTAATTATGCGCAACGAAGTACGTAATACAGCTTTTTTGGAGAATTTAGTCGTATTTTTGGCAGATAATATCGGACAGCTTTTTTCTGCAAAAAAAATCAGTGATTATTTGAAGTCTCAACAAACAAACATTGCTACATCTCAAATAATAGGATACCTGAATCATTTATCCAATGCCTATTTAATACATAAAATAAAGCGAATGGATATTGTAGGGAAAAAAATATTCGAAATTGGTGAAAAATATTATTTCGAAGATTTAGGTTTACGGAATGCTATTTTTGAATATAAACAGTCTGATATTGCTAAAATAATAGAAAACGCTGTTTGTAATCATTTGCTTTACAATGATTATGAATTGAAGATTGGTCAGGTGGGACAAAATGAAATTGATTTTGTAGGAAATCGAAAAGGCGAAATTATATATGTTCAAGTATGTTATATGCTTCATGAACAATCGACAATAGACCGTGAATTTGGAAATTTAGAAAGGATAAAAGACAATTATCCTAAAATGGTGGTTTCGATGGATGAATTTGCCGGAAATACGCGTAATGGTATTCAACATGTTTATTTGCGTGATTTTCTTTCTATGGTTTTATAATTAATTAACGATTAAGCCGAAAATATAAAAACAAAAATAACGAATGGAATTCTTTTAGAAGATTTTGTAAAGAAACATGCTTATTCAACAAAAGCTTTGCAAAAATTCACTGAAATAGTTGAAGATGCTGAATGGCAAAACATAAACGACATTAAAGCCGATTTTAACTCAGTTGATTATGTTTCGAATGAAAGAAATTCAACATTCTTAGTTTCACAGTGTTACTCAGTGTTACGCGGTGTAATTTTCCCGTTTTTCCATCTAAAAGATTTACATATACATCCCTTATATTCATGCAATTGACTCCCGAAGATAAACTGATACTCTCGTCGGTAAAGATAAATCCTGCATCAGACGATCTGGAACGGCTAAACAGCCTGATTCCACAGATAAAAGATTGGGAATCTCTGACAACGAATATTATTGATCGGGGGATTGCCCCTTTGCTCTACAAAAAGCTTCCGCTGTTATCAAATCAAGAGATGTTGCCCAATGAGGTAAAAATTAAACTTCAACAAGCTTATTACAAAACCCTGAGCCGAAGTATGGTTTTGTACGAAGCATTTCAAAAAGTGGCAAAAGCATTTACTTCAGATGGCATTCAAGTCGTGGTATTGAAAGGTATTTATCTGTCGGAATGGTTATACCGTGATATTGCCCTGCGCCAGTTCAGCGATATGGATTTGTTGGTAAAACCGGAAGATGGGGAAAAATGTATTGCTATACTAAAAGAAATGGGATTTAAACCCTGCGATGCCAGTGTAACGGAATTTATCGGAAGCCAAACAGAAATAATACATTTTGCGCCTATGGTACTCAATGATGTTTCTGTGGAAATACATATCCGTCTGCACCGGAAAAGTAAAGACTATGAGATACAGGTGAGTAATTTTATAAAAAATGCGGTTCCGGTTACCATCAATCAGGTTCAGGTACATGCATTGCAATTGTATGATTTGTTGATACATCTCTGTGTGCATTTGGATAAACATTTCCGGGGCGGACATATACAATTTACCTGTTTCAATGATATAACCAATGTGTTGGATATACATGCCGATAAGATAGACTGGCCAACTTTTACTGCGCGTTGCAGGGAGAATAAATGCGAAAATCTTGTTTTCGGTTATTTGATGCTAATTCATAAATATTTAAATATCAGGTTTCCCGAGAATATTGTCCAAAAATATGATTCATTATTGACGCAAGGGGATGAAAACTTGTTTTATGGATATTTACAGGGTGTTTTTCATAAAAAATATCATGTGGGAACTCATTGGCAGAATATTCGCCAAATTGAAGGATTCGGCTATAAGGCACGTTATTTTTGGGATTTGATTTTTCCACCCAAAAAGTTTATGATTCAAAAATACCATATCAAAACCCCAACATTATATTGGCTGTATTATCCCTACCGGCATTGGATAGGAGTGAAGGGGGTGTTTAAGTTGGTATCGGCCGACTTTACTAAGATGGGGCTCCGTGGTAAGGAATAAATGATTTGTAGTGGTTGTTAGTTGGAAATAAAGTATAATGATTATCCGTAATTTAGCCTAATTCAGGGTTCGGTGCGCTGCACCTTTGTTTTGTGGTTTGATTATTTTCTACAAATGGCAACGGGACTCTCTGTCCCTTAAATGTGTATACAGCATAGAATTCAGTTATTTAGGTACGTAGTACCGCTGCTATATGTAGTTAGCATTCATCATAGATATGATAAGGTGCAGCGCACCGAACCCTCTTTTTTGAAGTTTTAGGTGCTTTTGCGGATAATCATATAAGGTATTATATCCGGCAAACCGCAAGTAAATACGCCGGATCCCTTTTTTTTACATAACAGTAATATATGCTTGCAAAAAAACAAACAAAATCAAGGATTACGAAAACTTGAATATTTTGAACCTATAGGATGACAATATTTAAAAAGATTTGGGTTTTTGTAAACTAAATTTGAATATTTATTTGCTATGGGTTGCATATTTTTATAAAATCATAACATTTTACGCCCTATATATTGCTTGATTTAATATTTATTTGCATCTTTGCAAAAGCTTTCGGTTAAAGAGAGAAACCGGGCTCCTGAATGATTTACACCGTTTTCCCGGTTCAAATCAATTCTTGTCGTGTGCGCAAGGCATACAAAAATAAGAGAACCTAATTGTTTACAAAAAATCTTTAACTTGCCTGTTTATATGATTACTAAAAGAGAAACCAAACTTTCGCAGGTTATGGTAGTGGTACAGGTAATAATATCCATATTACTTTTTTGTACTATCGAATTTTTCTTTCCAACACCGGTTTTTAATGCAAAAGAAAAAACCTTCCTGGTCATCCAGATCGCACTGATATGGAGCGTGTTATTTTATAAGTTGCGACTCGGCATTATTTTCAGAGCAACCAGCTTCGGCAGTATGATCCGAGGTTATTTGGTAACCATAGGTTTTGGAAGTATTTTATTGTTTTTGGAAACCATCCTCTTGCCATTTATCACCCACAGTTCCGATTCAAATCTTTATATCGCCATTTTTTGCCTGCTGAATTTAATTACACTAATCAGTTTTAAATTGTTATTTTATTACAGCATGCGATATCTCAGAAAAATAGGCCGTAACAGCAGGAATGTTATCATTGTCGCCGATTCAAATTCATCCGCTTTTATTGATTCGTTTATTCGGGCAAAAGACTGGGGATATAGGGTAGCCGCCATAGTTTCGTACTACAATGAGTTTAAGAACAGGTATAAAAACACACACATCATTAAAAAGCAGGAAACGTTAAAAAAATATATTACCGTCAATGCCATTGATGATGTGTTTTATTGTCTTCCTGTCAGCGACGAACATTACAACCTGGAGCAACTTATGCATGAATGCGACGAAATCGGGGTGAGCCTCCACATCATGCAGGAAAGCTATTATAATTCTTTAAAAAAGAAAAATAATTTTGACTTTAGTTTCGTTACGCACCAGACTACTCCGACGAAATATATAAGTCTGAAAATAAAAGCTTTATTCGATATTGTATTCAGCGTATTGGTATTATTTTTTTTTAGTCCTTTACTTGCCCTGACAGCGCTGTTTATAAAATTAGAAGATGGCGGCCCTGTATTTTTCAAACAAGAACGTATCGGTTTAAACGGGCGCCGGTTTAATTGTTATAAATTCAGATCAATGGTTGTTAATGCCGAAGAATTGATAGCACAACTAAAGGAGTTGAATGAATCGGATGGACCGACATTTAAAATAGAAAAAGACCCAAGAGTGACCAAAATAGGACGATTTATCAGAAAAACATCCATAGATGAATTACCGCAATTTCTGAATGTTATCAAAGGCGAGATGTCGGTAGTGGGCCCGCGTCCGCCACTGTTGCGGGAAGTGAAACAATACGAACGTTCTCAACTCCGGCGTTTAAGCATGAAACCGGGAATCACCTGTAAATGGCAGGTTTGGGGTCGCAATAAGGTCTCTTTCAAAGAATGGATGAGCATGGACCTGGACTACATTGACCATTGGTCGCTCTTTGCTGATATGAAAATAATTATCGCAACTGTCGGAGTGGTTTTTAAAGCTAACGGACGGTAACTCATAAAATCGGTCAATAACTCCCAGCTGATTGTCACTTTCGGTTACGTTTTAAAAATCCGATATTATCAGAAAAGTACTTTATTTATTGCTCCGGCAATATTAAAGTGCTTTTTTATTTTCGGTTGATGTCTTTGTTTTGGCAAAAGATATTATCTTTGCGATACTTTGAAAATAGCGGAGTTCCCATCAGGAAGGGGCGTCAACATGCCCATAATTGATGAAATATCAGCTTGTAAGTAGAGATGTGATATGAATAGAGTTGAATTCTATTGTATCTTATCGTAAATATTGAATTGTAAAACTTGTCCCGGATTATCGGGATAATTAAATTGTAAAAAAACGTATGCACAACTGGTTTGAATGTAAGATTAAGTATGAGAAAACAGCCGAAGAAGGCAAAATAGCAAAAGTGAGTGAGGGTTATCTAGTTGATGCATTATCGTTTACCGAAGCAGAAGCACGTATCATAGAAGAAATGAAACCTTTTATCAGCGGGGAATTTGAAGTGGCCAATATCAAACGTTCGCGTATCAACGAAATGTTTTTCAACGGGAATGGCGATAAATGGTATCGTTCGAAAGTAAATTTTGTGACTCTCGACGAAGAAAAAGGCATTGAAAAACGTACCGGCGTAACCATGATGGTGCAGGCTTCGGATATGAAAGAAGCCCTTGAAGGTATTATTGAGGGCATGAAAGGCTCGCTGGCCGATTA
>JAJFVH010000125.1 GCA_021371875.1 Bacteroidales bacterium | reverse complement strand
CGCAACCCGGTTACTCAGGTGGCTTATTTCCCCTCTCCTCAAGGAGAGGGGGCAGGGGGTGAGGTCGAATTGTTTTTAGGACGCGGTTATACCGGTCACGAGCATTTGCAGCAGTTTGGTTTGATCAATATGAATGCCCGGCTTTACGACCCGGCGCTGGGTAGGTTCTTATCACCCGACCCATATGTACAATCACCGGACTTTACGCAAAACTTTAACCGGTACAGTTATGCGCTGAATAATCCGTTTAAGTACACTGATCCGAGTGGAGAGTTTATAATTGAAGCGATTATACTAAGTGCTGTAATAAACGGTTTTATTAATGGTGTGATTGTTGATAGTTCTGGAAAGGGAAGTTTCTTAGATGGTTTTTGGAAAGGAGCATTAGTAGGAGCAGCAACCGGGGCTTTAGGTTCAATAGCTCCATTGGGGACTCAGTGGGTCGGCTCTACATTATGGGGAGCGACGGTAGGCACTATAGGAAACGCAGGCAACGTGTGGGCAAGCGGTAGCAATAACTATAGCGATGTTTGGAAAGGAACCTTATTTGGGGCAGCATCCGGATTTGTAGGATCACAGGAATTTGGTAATTTTGTAAAAGGGAAGGATTTTGTTAGTAATAATAAGGTTTTAAAAAATTTTGAATCAGGAAAGTACGATATTAATGGTTTCGATACCTGGCAAGATGCTGCATTGGATTATTTTGGATTTGAAGGAAAGTATGACCCAAATAATGCATTGTTTAAGGGAGGTAATGAGCCTGGTGTTACGGATCCCATAACCGGAGATGTTTTTTATAATAAAAGCTCTTTTGATTCAAATTATGATAAACTCAGTTTTGTTGCAGATCATGAAATGACTCACCAATCGAATGTACTTGCAGGTAAATATAAAAACGTTCAGCTAACAAACAAAGTAGTTGCGAACGAAGAATACTCCACATATATTCATAATTATAGAAGACAAGGATTATATCCAAATCATAAGATGGACCTAAGTTTGAGGATTAATGGTTATGGTACAGCAACAGGTATAGACTACGATACAATTTTAAAATATTCATTTGAAACTCCATGGTGGCACTTCATTTACAAAATACAAAGAAGATGGTAATTTTACTATCTTTTGTTCTGTTGTTTTCAAACGCATGTAAATTACAAAATTATGCAGACAAAAAGAGTATTGATATTCGCGTTTCTTGTATGCCGGATACAGTAGCCTATGGAGATTCTTTGAGCGTAAACGTTTGTTATATAAATATATCGCGCAATCCGATAGTTTTTTATCCTGAAGCGATAATTTCAATGATGCATGTTGATACTACATCATTTATTTTTTGGTCAGAAGAGCATTTCTTATATCCAATTAATGGTGTTTGTAATTTTCAGAATACAGTGGTATTACAGCCCGATCAAATACATAAAACTATATATAAAATTGTCGTAAACAATAAGTTCTTTTTTAACGATGAGAACAATTTTATCCTAACATATAATTTGTATATGAAAAATAAAAAGAAGCCTATACTTCCAAAACCAAAGGAAGAACAGAAGATATTGTCAATGGCATTGAGTTCTTCAATATTCTCTTTATTTGTAAAAGATGAAAACAGGTAGTGTGTTTTACTAGTCAGGAAAGTACGATATTAATGGTTTCGATACCTGGCAAGATGCTGCATTGGATTATTTTGGATTTGAAGGAAAATATGACCCAAATGTAAAAACTCCTAATTATGTTGAACAAGATGATATATGGGGGAAAAATAATTCAGGAAAATATTGGGGGAAAACTGATGCTTCTGGAAGTATTACATACGGTGATTATGCTTTTTCTTCTTATGATAATTTAAAGGCAACTTATATTGGCAAAGAATCTTTCCATTCTATAAGACGTGAAAAAAGTATCCCTATAGAAACACAGGATGTGATTGGCAAGAGAGTGTACCCCGTCGCACTGGATGTGTCTTGAATAGATGAGCGAATGGTCGCACTCGTTGCTGGGATTTTTAATCCCAGCTTCTTGTATTATAAGGATTTGTAATCCGCTAAGTTCAAATTTTATATTATAATAGTTATCTTTGCTACAATAAATATATTTAACCATGGATATACAACATAGAATAAATGGAGAAGTATACTTTGTAACAGATACAGTAGTAGATTGGGTAGATGTTTTTACACGTCCCATTTACAAACATATTGTGATAGAATCGTTGCAGTATTGTCAGGAACACAAAGGTTTAATTATTTATGCGTGGGTGTTAATGAGCAATCATTTACACGCCATAGTTGGAAGTGAAGGAGAGGCTAAAGTTTCGGATATTTGGCGTGACTTTAAAAAATTTACCAGTAAGGAAATAATTGCCACTATTAAGACAGAAATATCTGAAAGCCGATCGGAATGGATGTTGAATCGTTTTGAGTATTCAGGAAAGAACGACAAGAAGATAAAGAATTATCGTTTTTGGCAAGAAGGTAATGATGCTCAAGGGATATACCTTAATGAGTATTTTGAACAAAAGTTGAATTATATTCACCATAACCCGGTAAAAGCAGAAATTGTAAACAGGCCTGAAGATTATCGCTATAGCTCGGCGATTGATTATGCAGGAGGAAAAGGACTTTTAAAAGTGGTAGTTGTATAAAACGGAAAGTGTTTCGGATTGCAAATCCTTATAATACATTACGAGGTGATTGCAAATCACCTCAGACGTCTGCGAAGCTCTTACATTAAATGAAGATATCCGGTCGGGGTACGGGTACTTTAGGCAAGAATTCAACTAAAGATATTGTCAATAATTTACCCAAGAATACACTAAAAAATATGCCGAAAAAGGAATTATGGGAGATGTCAAGCAAACAGTTATTTGGTAATTTAAAATACGATGGTTTGGGAGCA
>JAJFVH010000145.1 GCA_021371875.1 Bacteroidales bacterium | reverse complement strand
TTACTGTTTGCAGCTCCTTTCTCAAACTTATCGTATTCTTTCATGGTTTGATAGTCGAGGTCTTTTCTATCCACCACAAACAGTACTTTTTCAATAAATGGCAATTTACTTGCCAGTTGAGCGGTTTTAAACGAAGTAAGTGTTTTGCCGCTTCCGGTGGTGTGCCAGATATAACCACCGCCCTCAATAGTACCAAAAGATTTGTAGTTATTTGAAACCGTTATTTTATTCAAAATACGCTCGGTAGCTACAATTTGGTAAGGTCGCATTGCCAACAACAACTTGTCGGAAGTGAACACACAGTATTTAGTAAGCAGATTGAGCAGGGTATGTTTGGCGAAAAAGGTGCGTCCGAAATCCATTAAATCAACAATCGGGCGGTTATTGGCATCAGCCCACCACGAAGTAAATTCAAAGCTGTTGCTGGTGCGTTTGCCTTTTTTTACCGCTCCATCGCCCAGCTCCCTGATATGCGTAAAGCGGGTGGTATTGCTGTAATATTTTGTGTAAGTGCCGTTTGAAATTACGAATAGTTGCACATACTCAAACAAACCGCAACCAGCCCAAAACGATTCTCGGTTGTAGCGGTTTATCTGATTAAATGCCTCTTTAATGTCAACGCCCCGTTTTTTAAGCTCGATATGTACCAATGGTAAGCCGTTTACCAATACCGTAACATCGTAACGATTGGCACGCTGCCCATTGTCAACCGCATATTGATTAACAACCTGTAAACGGTTGTTGTGGATATTGGCTTTATCAATGAGATAGATATTTTTTACTGTGCCATCGTCACGGGTAAGCAGTTGGATATGGTCTTCCTGTATAATGGTTGTTTTTTCCTCAATGCCGTTGTTTTGGTTGGCAATTTTGCCTTTGAAAAACTGCTCCCATTCCGAATTGGTAAACTGGTAATTATTCAGGGCTTCTAATTGTAGGCGCAAGTTGGCAATCAATTCGTTTTCTGAAATGATTGGCAAATATTCATAAGCCTGTGTTTTAAGCTGCTCAATAAATGCTTTTTCGAGGTCTGCCTCGCTCTGGAATGTAGTTTTCTTGCGGTAGAGCGGTTGGTATTCGGCTACTACCGTACTTTCGGGGTTCTCGGCAACGAGGTTGTATTGTGTCATAGTAATTCTTGTTTAAATGGGCTTTTGGTCATGAAATCTATTTCACGACCAAAGGTTTTATTAGTCGATTGATTTCTGAATATCAATGTATTATTATTTGTTGCACCGTAACCCTTTATTTCCATATTCTTCTTGAATAATTATTCTTCGCTATCTTGTATCTCTTTTTTGCCGTTTTCAATAGAGCGTATGCTTTTTGCATTTAGCGGACTGACTACTTTTCTACCTGTTTCGGCTTCTAATTTCATACGGGCTTCTTTGGCTATGTTGCCACCACGGCGTGCCACATCTTTGTGTTCGGGAAACGATTCGGGATTGGTTGTTTCCGATATTTCTTTGGTTGACAATTCGGCAAGCATATTGAGAACCAATTCTTTGTTGGTCATGTTATCACGAAGGTTCTCCTTTTTCAAGTCTTTGAATTTCTTGTATTCTTTGGCTGTTTTGCCCGCCCATGTTTTGTATATAATATCTGTTAAAGTGGCGAACTCAACACCTTCTTCCAAACCCAAGCGTTTCCATTCATCGGTTAAGTTTTTCCGAATTTCTATACTTTTCAGGCGTTGGTTTATCCAATTGTCAGAGTAGCCCAAACGCTTATAATCAGTCATAGCCTGCTCGATAGACAGTTCGGGGTCTTGTAATTGGTCGAGCCGTTGTTTGGCTACTTCGGCTAGCCACAACTTAAAAGGTTCTGCCTTTTTTGAAGGAATTGACTGAATGATACGGAAAAGCTGTGTAGTATTGGCAGCTAATGTTTTACGCTGTTTTCCTGTTTCGGTGGTCATAGCTACCTGGGGACAATTTGTCCCTATGTAATCGCCGAGCAATGTATCACGCTTACGCAACTTTTTCAAATAATCGGTAGGGTTGGCACTATCAGTAAGTACATCAATTACATCTACTACCGAAAAATACCACTCTTCCTCTTCTTCGTTCCATGCCGAACGGATTTTTTTATCTTCAAAAAGTTTTATCGAGTTTCCTTTTTCCATAACTGAAAATAGTGATTAATGGGTTAACAGTTTAAAATCCAATAATTTTCCTCTGTAATAATTGTATTGTTTGCGGCGACCGTCTATCTCGGCAGGTAAACCAATCGATATATCATTTACCAAGCTATCGAATTTGTCCAATATCCCTGTTATGCGTCCCTGTTCTGCAATGGGTGGAATTGGGATTTGAAATTTTTTAAGTTTATCACCATGAACGCGAATTACTTTTGTACCTGTTCTATTTTGCTTTTTAAAATCAAGAAATAAAGGCGTTCGTAAGTAATGTGCTATAAATTTTGCATTTTGAGTATGTTTGAAAATATAAGTTTCACCACTAATGCAAATTTCTTCATTACCAAGCCAAACTACTGCTTTACAAACATCTTCTATGTTTTCACTTGTTGTTGCAATTACCAAATCTCCCTTTTTAGCCTTTCTCAGTTTTGTTGCCAATTCTGGAGAAACAAAAGATTTAGTTTTATTTGCAGAGAAGCCATAAAAGGTATAAATCTGACCGTAGTGAATACAACCCACTCCATTTTTAGTAAAATCGTTTTTCTGTAAACCACTGCCTCGAACAAACTCCCCAACTTCCCCCAGCGTTTTCCATTCCACCTCCACGCCATTCATTAACCACTTACCACTAACCTCTGTGGCATTAAGCAACTGGTTGCGATAGTATTCATATTGGGTGCGACGCGCCTCCAGCTCCGCCTCCAGCTCCGCCTCCAGCTGAGTGAAACTGTCGAGGATATAGGCTATTTCTTGTTGAACTGCAATTGGAGGAATGGGAATTTTGAGTTTTTTAAATTTGGGCATATCTACTCCTGCAAAACCAGAGATATTGATATTGTTCTTGCACCACTCATCTACTAAAAACATATAATTCTGAAAGAAAAGCATGTTCAAACGGTCGGTATAATCACTTTTTCTTGTTAAGCAAGTAAACCTCTGATTCGCAAGAAAATCTACGGTTATTAAGGCATGTTCTCCAATAGTTGCCGAAGTCGATACAATGATTGAGTTAGCCGCAAATAATCCACTACCTTTCACAGATTCAGGAGTTATGTGCTGAATAGAATCGGATAAAACTCTACCGTTTGCTCGAATATCTTCCATTCTAAACCATGGTATTGTACCATTTTCCCAAAAATCAGAATTACCCTTTGAAGGTGTATAGCCATTCTTTATTTCAAATACTTCTTGCAATTCTTTAAACTCTACCCCATTAGGGCAATACTGTTGTATAAGTTCTTCTAATTTATTCATTTAATCCTCCTTTTAGTAGTTTGCGGTTTTCAACGTCCTGCAACACTTTCATTTGTTGTATGGCAATTTGGTTGAGCTTTAGCAGCCGTTGGCTTTGTGGCATGTTTTCGTTAATAAACACGGCGTTCAGGTTTTCCATGTTCGATAGACAAATGAGTTCGTTAATGGTAGCATAGTCGCGAATGTTTCCTTTGAGGTCGGGGTTGGCATCGCGCCATTGTTTGGCGGTTATGCCAAACATGGCCATATTCAGCACATCGGCTTCGTTAGCATACACATAGTTTATTTGTTCCCTGGTAAGTTCAGCCGGAATTAGATTTTGCTTAATGGCATCGGTGTGTATGTGGTAGTTTATTTTAGCCAGTTCGCGTTTGGCAGTCCAGCCTATTTGTTTATGTTCTTCTTCTTTTAGGCGTTGGAACTCTTTAATGAAGTAAAGTTCAAATTCAATAGAAATCCATGCCGCAAACTTAAAGGCAATGTCTTTATGTGCAAAAGTACCACCATATCTGCCCGATTTGGAAATGATACCTTTTGCATTGGTAGTGTCAACCCATTTTTGTGGAGAGAGCGTAAAGGCATTTAATCCGGCTTCATTTTTAAACCTATCGAATTCGATAGGTTTAAAATTTGGATTATACAAAGTTTCCCAAATGCCCAAATACTCAATAGTATTACGGTTTCGCATCCAGTTGCAAACAACAATGAACGGGTCAGAGGTTTTAAATTTGGCTATATCGGTCAACGAAATATAATCGTCCTCGTTAATTTTCAGAATGGTAACATCTGTTTGTTGTACATTAATTTTTGCCATGACTAAAAATGATTAGTGGTTAATTGTGGCGAATTCGTCCTATTTAAAGTGGTCAAATTCGACCACTTTAAAATTCGGGTTATGTATCTCAATTGTGTACGCACTGCGTATACAATCTTTTGAGTTGTTCGGAAATTCCGAACAACTGCATTGGTCACGCACTGCATGGCGAATTGTGAAACATTAGTGGTTGTTCGGAAAAACCGAACTACCACAACTTGTCGGAATTTCCGACAGGTTGCCATCATTCTTATTAATTCTTTCATGCAGAACCTCCTTCCAAGTCTGCTACAATTGCATCAATAGCCGTGCGAAGCTTATTTTGGCGTATTACAATTTCGGCAATATGGGCGTTAAGTTTTTCAATATTTACTTCTTCAGTTGTGTTTTCCTGCTCCACATAGCTACTCACAGCAATATTGTAGTCGTTTTCGGCTATGTCGCTGTTGGGTACAAGTCGGGCAAAATGGTCAATGTCTTTACGCTCAACAAAGGCATTGAGTATCTTTTTTCGGTTTGGCTCGGTAAGCTTGTTTTTATTACCACCACGCACAAATTCGGCTGAGGCATCAATAAACAGTGTGGCATTATCCTTTTTGCTCTTTTTAAGTACAATAACACAAGTTGCAATACCAGTGCCAAAAAACAAATCGGGCGGTAACTGGATTACAGTATCAACATAGTTGTTATCAATCAAATATTTGCGAATTTTCTGTTCTGCACCGCTGCGATACAACACACCGGGAAACTCAACAATGGCTGCCGTACCGGAAGTAGAGAGCCACGAAAGCATGTGCATTGTAAATGCGAGGTCGGCTTTACTCTTTGGAGCAAGCACACCTGCTGGCGAAAAACGAGGGTCGTTAATCAAAAGCGGATTTGCATCACCTTCCCATTTTATAGAATAAGGTGGATTTGAAACAATACAATCGAATGGCTCATCGTCCCAATGTTTGGGTTCGGTAAGCGTGTCGCCGTGGGCAATATCAAACTTTTCGTAATTAATATCGTGCAAGAACATGTTGATACGGCAGAGGTTGTAGGTGGTAATGTTGATTTCCTGACCATAAAAGCCCTGACGAACATTTTCTTTACCTAATACTTTTGCAAATTTCAACAACATTGAACCAGAGCCACAGGCAGGGTCGTAAACTTTGTTTACCTGTTTTTTACCTACAACCGTAATTTCGGCAAGCAATTCGGAAACCTCTTGAGGGGTAAAAAATTCACCTCCTGATTTACCTGCATTGCTGGCGTACATGGTCATTAAAAATTCGTAAGCATCGCCAAAAAGGTCGTTTGTGTTGTCCTGATAATCGCCTAACTCCAAGCCCCCGATTGAGTCTATAATTTTGACTAAAGTTTCATTTCGTTTTTGAACTGTAGCCCCCAGCTTGTTACTGTTTACATCAATATCGTCAAACAAGCCCCGCAAATCATCTTCGCTGTCGGTGCCTTTGGCAGAGTTTTCTATATTCTTGAAAACATTGCTCAATGTTTCATTGAGATTGGCATCATTCTTGGCTTTGTACCATACATTCACGAATAGCTCCGAAGGCAAAATATAAAAGCCTTTTTCTTTTACAGTATCGGCTCTTCCAAATTCAGCATCTTTATCGGAAATTTTGGTGTAATCAAAATTTTTGTTTCCTGTACGCTGTTCTTCCTTATTGATATATGAGGTAAGGTTTTCAGAAATAAACCTGTAGAACAACATGCCCAGTACATAGGATTTAAAATCCCAACCGTCAACACTGCCTCGTAAATCGTTTGCTATTTGCCAAATGGTACGGTGAAGTTCTTCCCGTTCTTGTTCTTTTGTCATTATATATTGAATGTTTTATTTGGATTATTATTCATTTTTCAGGTTTTTCAAAACAATACTTAAAGCATTGGTT
>JAJFVH010000073.1 GCA_021371875.1 Bacteroidales bacterium | reverse complement strand
AGTCCTTCGTACCGTCCCACCTTTAAATCGCGGTGGTATATATCGCTTACCGGATTTATTTTTGCAATGTGGGTAATGTTTAAAATCAATCCATTATACGCCTTTATTTCCATAATAATTATGGTGTTGATTTATCTGTTCACGAGCAATTATCATAAAACACGCACGGGTATCGAATCCATTTTTACAAATACTATTTTTCAACTCAACCGGAATTTACAGGTTTCGCTGCAGAAATCAAGTAAAAAAATGACCAATTCGAAAACGGAATGGCGGCCAAGTGCAATCTGTTTTTCAAAAGATTCGTTTGAAAGAATGACTGCTTTTAATGTGCTGAACTGGATTTCGCACAGATATGGATTTGGAACTTATCTTCATTTGGTTGATGGATATTATAGTAAAAAAACCAGACAACAAGCCAGAGAGATTCAGGAAATGTTAATTGCACGTTCCGAAAAGTTGGGCAGTCATGTGTATGTTGATACAATTATTTCGCCATCTTATACTTCGGCCATATCGCAAACTATTCAGATCAAAGGCATTGCAGGAATGGAAAATAATATGGTAATATTTGAGTTTGATAAAGATAAACCTGATAATCTGCCTGAAATCTTAGAAAATTTTGCATTGGTTCGTGCAGGAAATTTTGATGTGCTTATAGTGGGTAGTTCTCGAAAACAAAAACTTCCGGGAGATGATATTCATATCTGGATTAATGGAAATGATAGCGAAAATGCCAATTTGATGGTCATGTTGGGCTTTATCATTTTGGGACATCCCGATTGGAAACGATCGAATATCCGTATTTTCGAAGTCACAAATAAATTAAAGCATGAGGAAACTAAAATACGAATGGACGAGTTACTGAATACCGGTCGTTTACCAATTACTGAAAAAAACGTAGAAATTATTGTGCAAGATGAATCACAATCTGTTAAAGATTTAATAAATAGCCATTCTTCAGAAGCAGGACTTTCTATCATTGGTTTTCGCGGCGAAAAAATCAAAGACATTGGAGAAGAATATTTCAGTGGATTTGAAAATCTTAAAACAGTAATTTTTGTTAACTCTGGAGAGAAAAAACTTTTGGAATAGTTTTCAATAAAAAGTTAGCTACTACTCAGCACCCCTTTTCTTTTATAACTGTTTGTTTATCAAAAGAAAAGAATTGAGTGGAAACTCAAGAAAAGAGTAAAAACGTTTACATTCCCGTCAGTTCGGATATGCTCGTTAAATAAGCAAAAGTTGGCTTTCGCTGGCGCGGTTTTGCAAACCGTGCCAATCTGGAGTCTATGTTGACGATTTGGTGGAGTTTATGTTGGCACAAATCGATTCAAAAGAATGGATAAAAAAAAGCGCCTTTGGTTTGCTCGGTGGATTAGCTTCGAGGAATCGTTAACCAATGCCTGACAGCGCATACCATAACTCCACTCCCGTTGCCCGCTTCGGGTTTCGCCACATTTTACCCTACTGGTCTGAGTTTGTATGCACTGCGTATTTAGTCCGTTGAACTATCTGCAGTAATGCCATTAAATAAGTGGGAGATATTTCACTGTTCTTATTTTTTCTCCCCCCGCTGCCGCACGAATTCTATGTTTAAATCCAAATTATTTATATTAAAATTAGTTATTAAGCGCAATCCAAAAATGGATTTAAATAATTTTCTCTGTAAGGGATTCTGTTATTCACAACCGCAAAAATTCGGTGTA
>JAJFVH010000115.1 GCA_021371875.1 Bacteroidales bacterium | reverse complement strand
TACAACTATATGATGCCCTAAAATACAAATATGCACCCTTTAAAAAGAAAAAATCTGTAGTACACAAATCTGAACTTGAAGAAGTGCAACTTATTGAACAACAATTTTTTTGGTCCGATTAGCTGCAAATTGGGTTAAATATAACATAAAATGTGCCACAATTTCAAACGCCCAAAGATATGAAAATTTTAAGAAATTGAGCATAAAAAAACCGTTCGCAAAACTGCGAACGGTTTAATTCTAAAAAAAATGAAATTTAGTTTTGTTCAATGTAAGCAATTACATCGCCTTTGCGCACCATTTCTCCTTGTTTTTTCTCAATGCCTACAATTCGTCCGGTACAGAAACTTTTAATTTCTTCGAGGCCATATTTTGTTTCAAGTGTTAAGAGAGAGTCAAATTCTTTCACAAGTTTGCCATGTATGGGCGCTGTAGATGGCTCGTTAAAGTCGAGTTCCCATAGAACACGACCTGATGTGTGAGCCATTACAGGTTCGGCATTCGGATATTTCAGTGTGCGGATATCTGGTACAACTACATTCATTTTCGAATATTTTTCTTTGATAGCGGCTTCCAGCTCTGCATCGAAACGTTTCTTCGCTTCTCCCGATTTATAATCGCGGTATTGTTTTTCGTGCATGGCAAACTCGAACAATTCTTCATCATCTTTTCCTCTGTTCCAACCTTTTTCTTTCATTTCGGCTATAAAACGCGGCAATTCGTCCGGATAATTTTCCTGTGGATTGCCATCGAAAAATTCAAAGTTGTTTTTCTTTGCCAACGCAATAATTTCAGGATCAAGTGTGCCTGGAAGTTTTCCGGCTTTACCCAGAATCATATCCCAGGAATTTTTATCAATCATGGTCCACCGCGGTTGTTTTCTGATCATAAACATCACATTCATCAACGCGATGTTCTTCACATACTGGCTGAACGGAGTTACCAAAGGCGGGTTGCCAAGCTTAGGCCAGATATATTTTACTTCGTCGAAAAGCATGACAAGTAGTTCGTCGGTGCTTAGTTCTTTTTTCCCATTTTCCTTCAGGTACGAATTGATACCTGCGTGAACACCTTTCAGGTCAGCCATCAGCGAGCCCATCATTCCTCCCGGCAGTCCGCAGCCAACTAATAACGACGTCATGTATTTATTCCTGTCGTCGATAAAATAACCCAGAAAATCGTCGATAAAACTTTGAGTCAGTCGACGGGCTTCCATGTATGCTTTCATGTTAATTTCGGGTACTTTAAAGCCTGCATCTTTCAACATGGCTTGAATGGTTATTACGTCGGGATGAACCATTCCCCATGAGAGTGGTTCCATGGCAACATCAATATAATCAACGCCTGCTTTAGCAACTTCGAGCATGGATGCAACAGAGAAACCGGGGCCCGAATGTCCGTGATACTGAACAATAATGTTTGGATGTGAAGTTTTTATGGCTTTGACTATTTTTCCAAGCATGACAGGACGTCCGATTCCGGCCATATCTTTCAGGCAAATTTCTTCGGCTCCGGCTGCTATCAGTTCTTCCGACATATTTACGTAATAATCCACTGTATGGACATCAGAATAAGTGATGCACATGGTCGCCTGCGGTATCATGCCGGCAGCTTTGGCGTATTGTATGGAAGGAATAATGTTCCGCACATCGTTCAGTCCGCAGAAAATGCGCGTAATATCAACGCCCTGTGCTTTTTTTACTTTGTACATCAATTCACGCACATCGGCTGGAACCGGGTTCATGCGGATTCCGTTTAATCCACGATCGAGCATGTGAGTCTGAATGCCGGCCTTGTTAAAAGGTTTTGTAAACGTACGAACAGCCTCGTTAGGATTTTCGCCAAAAAGCAAATTCACCTGTTCCGAAGCGCCACCATTGGTTTCAACCCGTGCAAAACAGCCCATTTCAATAATCACAGGTGCAATTTTTTCCAACTGGTCTTTTCGTGGTACATATTTACCTGACGATTGCCACATGTCGCGATACACGAGACTGAATTTAATTTCTTTCATAACTGATATTATTATTATTATTATTTGTAAAGATATTGATGTTTTCTACCCGTTAAATAGCTATATATTTGGCGGTTGATTATGTTTTGTGAATTCATTATTGCGGAAAAATTTCCTTATTTAATCACGTTGCAAATATAATATATTTATTTTGAATTAAAGAAAAATTTCTTTAATTATTTTATTGAGAATCAAATGTTTGATTTTTTGATTGTAATTATTTTTGTTATTTTTGTAAAATACTTGCATATTAATTTAAAAACAATTAATGAAATAAACAAATAGCCTGAATTATGTTTTAAACTATAAGTTTTACCTATTTTTCCCAACGCACATAAGTGGATTTAATGTGCATGTTTTGTAATATGTCTTTACTACATGCCGGTTTATATTTATCTTTGCACAAACAAATTAAAATTTAAAATAATAAGATGACATATCTTCGAAAACCCGATTGGTTAAGAACCAAATTATATAGCGAATCAAATTTTTCACACGTAAGCCAAGTCATTAAACAGCATGGACTTCACACTATCTGCACGAGTGGCCGTTGTCCGAATCAAAGCGAATGCTGGAGTAAAGGAACGGCTACATTAATGATTGCAGGCGATATATGTACGCGTTCGTGCAAATTCTGTAACACGATTACCGGCCGGCCGCTTCCGCTTGACCCGGAAGAGCCCCGTAAAGTGGCTGAGTCGATAAAACTTATGGAATTGCGTCACGCAGTAATAACTTCCGTCGATAGGGACGATTTGAAAGATCACGGGGCAAATCATTGGGCTGAAACCATCCGAAGTGTTAAAACAATCAATCCCGAAACAACTTTGGAAGTGTTGATTCCCGATTTTGATGGGAGAGAAGATTTGATTGATTTGATTATCAATGAAAAGCCGAATATCATTTCGCATAATTTGGAAACCGTTCGTCGGTTGACTCCTCAGATAAGAACGAAAGCCAAATATGATACAAGCCTGAAAGTATTAAATTACATCGCTTCGAAAGGTGTGAAAGCTAAAACAGGCATCATGCTTGGGCTTGGCGAAACCGAAGAAGAAGTGCTTCAACTGATGGATGACGCATTAAAAAACGGTTGCAGCATTATCACCATTGGACAATACATGCAACCATCGCGTAAAAATGTAGCAGTAACTGAATATATTCATCCTGAAAAATTTGCCGAATACAAGCAAATTGCATTACAAAAAGGCTTCCGCCAGGCTGAAAGTGGTCCGTTTGTCCGGTCGTCGTACTGCGCGGAAAAACATGTTTAGTTTATAGCTGAATATCCAATTAATATATTCAACTTTCAAATTTTCACCACATACACCTGCCCGGTTTCATAACGAATGATACGGACGGGTGTTCCTTTTTCGATAAATCCGTCTTCCGAAACGGCATCATAAGTTTTTCCTTCGATTTGTACTTTGCCCGATAGGCGTAAAACAGTGGATGCAACTCCTTCTTTTCCGACTAATTTTTTGGCTTCCATCGATACACCGATATAACCTGACTGATTGTCGAGCGTTTTCACAAGCGCTACCTTATGGAAAATGCCTTTTGTCCCGATTTTACTGCTTACATAGACAACGAGCACAAACGCCAGCGATATGCCTCCGATTACCGTGAGTAATGCCTTGCCTGTCGCACCCGTTTCTACCGGTCTAAAGTCAAAGTCGACATTGTTCAGTAAACTGAGCGTTAGTCCTGCAATTATCAGGATTATTCCCGAAATGCCTGCTATGCCGAATCCGGGAATTACAAACAGTTCGAGTGCAAGAAGTACAAGCCCGACTATAAATATCAGTATTTCCCAATTGGCAGCAAGCCCATCGATATAAAGCGGTGCGAAATAAAGTACGGCAGCAGTGATGGCAACACCCAGCGGGAAACCTATTCCGGGAGTTTGCAGTTCGAAGTAAATACCTCCTATGATCAGCATAATCAACAAACCCTGAATTACAGAACTCATTAAAAAACCTTTAATATTATCCCAGCCTGTTGGTTTAAATGTAACAAGGTTGTAATTTTCAATTTTTAATTGTTTTTCGATTACTTCCCCTACATTTTCGGCAATGCCTTCGCAATAATGGTATTTTACTGCTTCCTGAGCAGTGAATGTGAGTGTTTTGCCGGAATCGATTATACCTGGAATCACCGTACGATCGTCAACCATAGCTTCGGCTATCATGGGGTCGCGTTTCCATTGATAAGTTGTGTCTTTGCCATTAATTACTGTGTCTTTGCCATGGGATTCGGCAGTAGCACGCATAGTGGCACGCATGTACGACTGGTATTTATCGGGCATTTTGGCTCCCGTTTCGTTCACAACAGTGGCTGCACCCATGCTCGATCCCTGCCGCATGAAAATCTTATTACACGCGATGGCAATTAATGCACCGGCCGAAGCTGCGTTATTATCTACAAAAACATAAACCGGAATTTTACTGTTGAGTATTTTTGTCCGGATTGAGTCGGCATACAAAACTTCACCGCCATAAGTATTCATGTGGATTAGAATGGCATCTGATTTATTATCAATGGCTTCCTGAAAGCCTCTCTGGATATAAAGCCAGGTTGTACTGCCTATTTCTTTTTTTATATCAATTTTGTAGATCAGCTTTTCAGCCGCATTTATAGTGTCCGAAATGATTGTAAACGTTACAAATATTAAACAAATATAAAACTTTCTCATCTTGGTATTAATTTTTGTTCAAATGTACACAATTATAAAAAAAAACATCTACATTTGTAGAGAAAATAAAACACTAAAATTTTCGAAAGAGTTCTTTATTTTGTATTATTCAGTATAGACAACTGACAATCAATTACTTGTTTCTGTTTTAAAAAAAGTTTTTTTTAATTGCCTTTTTAAAAGAACAATTCACAATTAAGCGTTAAAAGGCTTAATTGAATTCATTCACACGTAAAACTTGAAAAGTATGAAAAACGTTCAAATTGAAAACGAGCTGGTAGCGTTGCAAAGTAATATGCGTAACTTTGCTTTTTCACTCACATTAAATCGTGATGAAGCTGAAGACCTGTTACAAGACACTACATTAAAAGTATTGGATAATCAGGAAAAGTTTACTGACAATGTCAATTTCAAAGGTTGGGTACTGACGATTATGAAGAATATCTTCATTAATAATTATCGAAAAATTGTTCGCAATCAGACCGTTGTTGACAAAACCGAAGACTTACACCACCTGAACTTACCACAAAATTCGGGATTCGACAGTCCCGAAGGTTCTTATGCCATTGGTGAGATAACCAATAGTATCGAAGCTTTTGCCGATGAGTACCGGATTCCTTTTTCAATGCACATACAGGGATTTAAGTACGAAGAGATTGCTCAAACCATGAATTTACCTATTGGAACGGTAAAAAGCAGGATTTTTCTTGCCAGAAAACGCCTGCAGGAACAGCTTAGAGATTATCGTTATTGAAACACTTATTATTTTTCACAAAGCCGAAGAACTTCTCTTCGGCTTTGTTGTTAATATAATAGAAATAATTGTTGTTTCTATTTTGTACTCATCAATTTATTTTATCAATTATTTATTCAGGTCGTTTTAAAAACAAAGCATTTAAAGTTTCAATATCAATTTTTTATGAACACAGCTATTGTAATGCTCGGAACAAATGTCAATCAGGAGCATAACCTGATTTCGGCAAAGGAAAAATTAAGCGAATTTTTCGAAATTCTCGATGAAAGTTCCATACTCATTACAAAACCTATCGGCAAAAAATACAATACAGATTTTCATAACCAGGCTATTAAAATTTTATCGGACGACACGGCTAAAGAAACTGCCTTGCATTTTAAACAGATAGAAAACGAGATGGGACGTTCACCTTTGACCAATCAAATGGGTGAAGTTCCGATTGATATTGATCTTATTTTCTGGAACGGGGTTCAAAAACGTAACGATTACGATAAATTTCCTTTTGTACGCCAGTGTGTGGATGAAATAAAGGACAATGTGGAATTAATTAGTTAATCACAGCATCAATACATTTACCCCGATTATCTATCAATAAAAATTTGTTCTTTCGTAAATTTTGAGTAGCTTTGTGAGTTTTCCCGCAAAAATTGAACGCATTACAATAATTATTGATAGTCATGAAACATTTTCCCCCATCAGAGCTAATCATTAACAGCGATGGAAGTATTTTCCACCTTCATTTAAAGCCATGGCAATTAGCCGACAATATTATACTTGTAGGCGATCCTGGTCGTGTGGCTTTGGTAGCAGCCTATTTCGATACTCAGGAATGTTCGGTGTCGAGCCGTGAATTCAACACAATCACAGGAAGCTATAAAGGCAAACGTATTTCGGTTATTTCAACCGGAATCGGCACTGATAATATCGACATTGTGATGAATGAACTGGATGCTTTAGCCAACATAGACTTCGATACCCGTACCGAAAAAACCGGATTCCGTCAGCTGAACATAATACGCATTGGTACTTCGGGCGGAATGCAACCTGAAATTTCATTGGGAAGTTTCCTTATTTCCGAGAAATCAATCGGGTTTGATGGTGTGCTGAATTTTTATGCCGGCCGCGATTCGGTGAGTGATTTAGCTTTCGAAGCTGCCATGAAAAAACATCTCGACTGGAATCCACAGTTGGCAGCGCCTTATGTAGTGGATGCCGACAAAGAACTTGTTGACAAAATAGGCCGCGACGATATGTTGCGCGGCGTTACCATCTCGGCTAACGGTTTTTACGGACCGCAGGGCAGGGTATTGCGCATCGATTTGGCCGATATGCATATTAACGACAAAATTGAAAGCTTCCGTTTCGGAAAATATAAAATTACCAACTACGAAATGGAAGGCTCGGCTATTGCTGGATTATCGAAACTTATGGGACACAAAGCTATGACCGTTTGCTGCATTATTGCTAACCGCAGGGTAGAAGCTGCCAATACCGATTACAAACCTTATATCGAAAAATTGGTTGCAACGGTTTTGGATAGAATTTAGTTTCTTAAAGTTTGCTGATTTTGAAGAGTCCTGAAAATTTCCGGTTCTGAATTGAAAATATGATTACCGATAAAACATCATACCACGACTATCTGAAGTGCGATTTGAAAGCTTACGGGCTTGATAATCTGTCGATTTACAATTATTTCAGAATGGATAGTTTGAGATTTCAGCGTCGCTTACGTAAAATGGAATATCTATATAACTGAAAAAAAAGAAATCCTGTCAGCCGGCTTTATCTTTTCATACTTGAAGTTATCAATCATCGACTGGAAACACGGTTGGGATTTACGATACCTAAAAATGTGTTTGGCTCCGGTTTGTGCATAGTTCATCACGGTACAATCGTGGTAAGCCCCAAAGCTAAAGTGGGTAAAAACTGTAGGATTCATCCATCAACATCGATTGGAGACTATAATGGAGCGCCTACCATTGGCGATAACGTGTATATTGGTCCCGGTGCAAAGATTTTTGGTAACATATCTATTGGCAATAATGTTGCTGTTGGAGCCAATGCTGTTGTGAACTCTGATTTTCCTGATAATGTAATCATCGGAGGAATTCCTGCTGTGGTTTTATCCAGAAAATCATCGTTTGAAATTGGTGTATATCCCGAAAATATTTTAGAAAATTAAGAAATGAACACAACAACTATAACTGCCATATCTACTGCTCCCGGAATAGGTGGAATTGCCGTTATTCGCGTATCGGGACAGGATGCCATCGAACATTGCAATGCTGTTTTTCGACCTAAGAAAAAACCACTGCAATTCCTTCAACAGGAAGCCAATACTGTTGTTTACGGAAATATTGTTGACGCCCAAAATGAGATTGTAGATGAGGTGTTGCTCACAGTTTTTCGTGCGCCTCACTCGTTCACGGGCGAAGATGTAGTGGAAATATCATGCCACGGGTCGGTTTATATTCAGCAACGCATTCTTCAATTATTAATCGGACAGGGCTGTATCTTGGCCAAGCCGGGTGAATTTACACAACGTGCTTTTCTGAACGGGAAAATGGATCTTTCGCAAGCCGAAGCCGTTGCCGATTTGATTGCCTCTACTTCGGCAGCTTCGCATCGCATGGCGTTGAACCAAATGCGGGGAGGTTTTTCCAATGAGTTGATAAAACTACGTTCACAACTGCTCGATTTTGTTTCGCTAGTGGAACTCGAACTCGATTTTTCGGAAGAAGATGTGGAATTTGCCGATCGTAATCAACTGAAACTGCTGGCGGCTCAGATTGAACACCTTATTTCCGTTCTTTCCGAATCGTTTCGTGTGGGTAATGCCCTGAAGAATGGTATTCCCGTGGCATTGGTGGGCGAAACCAATGTAGGCAAATCGACGCTGCTGAATGTATTACTGAATGAGGACAAAGCTATTGTTTCGGATATACACGGGACGACACGCGATGTGATTGAAGATTCGATCAATATAGATGGTATTACTTTCCGCTTTATCGATACGGCCGGAATCAGGGATACGAAAGATAAAATTGAAAGTATGGGCATCGAACGTACCTATCAGAAAATTGAACAAGCGGCTATTGTGCTCTGGATCCTCGATTGTACCCAGTTAAGCGAACATATCGAATGGCTGACCGATAAAATTGAACAGCGTGCCGAAGGGAAGAAAATTATTCTGGTTTTCAATAAAATAGATAAAATTGTAGAGGAAGAACGCGAAGTGTTGAATCAACTTTTCGAGCAATTTGAAGGGGAACGGATTTACATCTCGGCCAAAAACAGATTGAATACGGATGAACTTGAAAAAGCGCTGGTAAAAGCTGCACAACTTCCCGACGTGCAACCCGGTGATGTGGTGGTGAACAATATCCGCCATTACGAAGCCCTTCAAAATGCACTGAAAGCGATCCAACGTGTAATGGCTGGACTCGAAACTGGCATTTCAGGCGATTTTCTCTCACAGGATATCCGCGAATGTATGCACTTTCTGGGTGAAATTACCGGACAGATTTCGAATAATGAGATTTTGGAAAATATATTCGGAAAATTTTGCATCGGAAAGTAAAATATTACAAATATGTCATATTTTTCCAAGATTATTATTGTCACCGGTGCCGGCAAAGGTATCGGACGTTGCATAGCCAAAACTTATGCTGCCGAAGGTGCTAAGGTTATTGTAGCCGAAAAAAAGGAATCTGCAGGAACCAGAACTGCGGCTGAAATAAAGTCGGCAGGGCATGAAGCCCTGTTTGTAAAATGCGATGTGAGTAAACCGGAAGATATTATTCAACTGGTAGATATCACCATTGAAAAATACAGACAAATTGATATTGTAATCAATAATGCCGGTGTTTCGCGTTGGAAATCACCTTACGAACTGAGTGTGGACGAGTGGGATGAAATACTAAACACCAACCTGCGTTCCATGTTTCTGCTTTCGCGCGAAGCGGCCCTGCACATGAAGGGCAGGGGAGGATCCATCGTGAATATCGCATCTACCCGGGCGTTTATGTCCGAACCCGATACCGAAGCGTACGCGGCATCCAAAGGCGGTATCGTGGCATTGACTCATGCACTGGCTGCTTCGTTTGCGGCAGATAATATTCAGGTAAACTGTATCAGTCCCGGTTGGATCGAAACAGGTGATTATTTAAAACTTCGCGAGACAGATCACAAACAGCATTTTGCTCAACGGGTGGGAAAACCCGAAGATATAGCCCGTGCCTGTCTTTTTCTTACTGCCCCGGAAAATAATTTTGTTTCGGGGATTAACCTCACCATCGACGGTGGCATGACCCACAAAATGATTTACGAACCGGACTAAACTTTGCAACAAAAGGGACTGGAATTTGTTTGAATAAAAAGTTAAACATAACTCACGGGGTGATTTAAAGTCACTCTGTGAGTTACCATCTAAATTTTCAAACAAATGAAGCAAATGGATATTTCAATGATAAACAGACTCAATCCTTCGCCAATCATGCCAGTACTTTTTGTTGGACATGGCAGCCCGATGAATGCCATTGAAGAGAACGAATTTACGGCAACATGGCGAAGTCTGGGAGAGGCTTTGCCACGTCCGCAAGCCATTCTTTGTGTTTCGGCACATTGGGAAACCCGTGGTACACACCTGACAGCTATGCCGGAACCCAAGACGATTCATGATTTCGGCGGATTTCCACGTGAACTTTTCGAAGTACAATATCCCGCTCCGGGCGATCCGCAACTGGCTTCGGATGTACAACAAAATATCAGGAAAACACAGGTCGGGCTCGATTATTCCGAATGGGGTTTTGATCATGGGGCATGGAGTGTGGTGAAACATCTTTATCCTCAAGCCGATATTCCAATGATTGAAATGAGTATCGATCATTTTCAGAAACCCGAATATCATTATGAATTAGCCAAAGAACTTGCCTTCTTACGTTCGCGCGGCGTGTTGATTGTCGGTAGCGGTAACATCGTGCACAACCTGCGCGAAGTGAACTGGCGCAACGAAAATACAGCTTACGACTGGGCACAGGAAACAAGTGAAAAGGTGAAACAGAGGATAATTGATAATAATCACCGCGATCTGATTGATTTCAAAAATCAGGGTACAGCTTTTCAGCGTGCCATTCCCACAGCCGAACATTATATTCCCCTGCTTTATGCTTTGAGTTTGCAAACCCAATCGGATACGGTCAGTTTTTTCAATGATAAAATAGTTATGGGCTCGCTGTCGATGACGGGTGTATTAATCAGCCCTGAACTTTCATAAAAGTCGTTGCATTTGCTACAAAAAAAGCCTGCCTTTTCGGGCAAGCTTTTTTGACACCGTGAACAACCGGTTAAATTCCTTTTTCGCTCAGGTAGCGTTCAGCTTCGATAGCCGCCTGGCATCCGCTTCCGGCAGCTGTGACGGCCTGACGGTAATGTGGGTCGGCTACGTCGCCGGCGGCAAAAACGCCCGGTACAATGGTACGCGGAGTTCCCGGAACAGTTTTGATATAACCCACTTCGTCGGTTTCAATCCAGGGTTTGAAAATATCGGAATTTGGTTTGTGTCCGATAGCCAGGAAAAACCCGTCTATTTCTATGTGAAGCTTTTCTTCGTCGGCCTGTCCGCGGCGTTTTACAAGGTTTGCACCCTGAACTACTTTTTCGCCGGTTAGTTCAAGCGTTTCGTGTTCGAAAAGCACTTCAATTTTAGGGTTGCTCAACACACGTTCCTGCATAATTTTCGAAGCACGCAGAAAAGGTTTGCGTACAATCAGGAATACTTTATCGGCTAATCCTGCCAGATAAGTTGCTTCTTCGCAGGCAGTATCGCCACCACCTACTACGGCAACTTTACGTTTGCGGTAGAAGAATCCATCGCAGGTTGCACAGGCTGAAACACCTGAACCGGCATATTTAGTTTCGTCGGGCAAACCCAGGTATTTGGCTGTAGCGCCGGTTGAAATAATCAAAGTATCAGCTTCTATTTCTTTTTCGCCATCAATGGTTATTTTGTATGGGGCCGAAGAAAGATCGGCTTTTGTAGCCATTCCGAAACGGATGTCCGCACCGAAACGTTCGGCTTGTTTTTTCATATCTTCCATCAATTCTGGCCCTGTAATTCCTTGCGGATAACCGGGAAAATTCTCCACTTCGTTGGTGGTGGTCAATTGTCCACCCGGTTGCATCCCTTCGTATAGAACGGGAGAAAGATTCGCCCGTGAAGCATAAATGGCGGCTGTGTATCCCGCCGGACCTGAACCTATGATCAGGCAACGTACTTTTTCTGTCATATATTTTTTATTTACTAATTTTTTATGTTTATCATTTACTGACTAAAACGTCCTTTGTTCATTATCAAGAAACGCTCAAAAGTACTTCGTACGTTTTGAGGTTTTCCGGCTCCTGAACTCAAAATAACCTACCTCAAATCATTTACCGTAACACCTTTGAACCTGGCTTTATTGAAAATAAAAACGTCATCCGTCACTTTTATTCCTTTCTGATAATTTGTCAGGGTGAGGAGAGTAGTCGAACCGTTTTTAGCAGAGAGCTTGATCGAAACGAGGTTTCCGGTGGTTTTGGTTACCTGAACTTCAATTTTTGTGAAGTCTTTGTTTTTAACTTTCGGAATCATTTCCACCACGTAGTTTTGTGCCGATTTGGTTTTACTGAATCGAATCACGGTTTTCGTTTTGTATCCCGAAAGAATTGCCATGGGATTTGTTTCAGCCAATTCTTTTTCGGTAGGCTCGGTTATGGACACTTCATTGTTCTGAGTCATGTATGCCCATTGCGTTTTCCCATCGAACCAGACATGCATTTCGTCCATTTTCAGTACAAATTTATTTGCTTTCAAAGTAAATGTTCCCGAACTCGAGTGCGAATTTACAGCATTTTTTTCTGTTACCGAAAGCCTGAAACTTGTCTTTATGGCATTAGTCTTTACAGAGGATAGTAAATTATTTATAAGCTTCTCTGCATCAGTGTTGTTTTGTGCCGACAGGCCGAGTATCGAAAATATTAATACAGCAATAGAATATCTGAATCTGGTCATTTTGTTGAATTTGTAAAGTTTATAAAGTCCCCGTTCACGGGATGTCGAAATACTTCATTTGAAAGTTGATTGGATTGGATAAGTTTACATAATTTGTTTTCCGATATAGGAATCACAGGATACAGATTAATCCTATTATCGATGTAAGACGCTGATAGCGGTTGAAAATATCTTTGTAAAGAGAGGCAAATATCATGCAAATAAAATTTTCCAAACAACATAGCCATCAAATATATTGATCAATAAGCCGAATTACATGTGTTTGAATATCTGTTCCAAATGGTATTCGTCCATAACCAACACCTGGCGGGCTTTGCTGCCTTCGAAAGGCCCTATAATTCCTGCTACTTCCAGTTGATCGACAATACGTCCCGCGCGATTATAACCAATGGAGAATTTACGCTGAATCAATGAAGTGGAACCTTGCTGGCTGGCAACAATCAGGCGTGCCGCTTCTTCGAAAAGCGGATCGCGTTTGGTCATATCCACTGAACTTAAGTCTATGTTTTCGCCTTCGGGACTAACATATTCAGGCAGATAGAAAGCGGTAGGGTAACTTTGTTGCCTGCTGATATGATGCACTACATTTTCTACTTCGGGTGTGTCGACAAAGGCACATTGGACGCGAATGAGGTCGTTTCCCTGTGAAAACAACATATCGCCCCGTCCTACCAGCTGATTTGCACCGGGAGCATCCAAAATGGTTCGTGAATCGATCATTGACGAAACTTTAAACGCCACACGGGCGGGAAAGTTAGCCTTGATTACACCGGTAATTATATTTACTGAAGGGCGTTGTGTGGCAATTACCATGTGAATTCCTACGGCGCGTGCCAGCTGAGCAATACGGGCAATCGGCATTTCCACTTCTTTTCCGGCTGTCATAATCAGGTCGCCAAACTCGTCGACTACCACTACGATATAAGGCAGGAATCGATGACCTTTTTCGGGATTTAGGTTACGATTGAAAAATTTCTCGTTGTATTCCTTGATGTTGCGAACGTGTGCTTTTTTCAGCAGGTCGTAGCGATCGTCCATTTCTTTACAAAGCGAATTCAGGGTTTCCACCACTTTACTCGTATCGGTGATGATCGCATCTTCCCCATCGGGTAATTTGGCAAGGAAATGTTTTTCGATGTCGCCGTAGATATTGAATTCCACTTTTTTCGGGTCAACCAACACCAGTTTCAGTTGCGACGGATGTTTTTTGTAAAGCAGCGAAGTAATAATGGCGTTCAAACCAACTGATTTTCCTTGTCCTGTGGCGCCGGCAACTAATAAGTGCGGCATCTTGGCCAAGTCGACCATAAAAATTTCGTTGGTAATGGTACGTCCGAAAGCCACAGGGAGTTCGAACTTCGATTCCTGGAATTTTTTGGAAGCAATGACCGAATGCATCGAAACCACTTGTGGGTCAGCATTTGGGACTTCGATGCCGATAGTTCCTTTTCCGGGAATCGGTGCAATGATACGGATTCCCGTTGCCGCCAGGCTCAACATGATATCGTATTCCAAATTACGGATTTTGGATATGCGCACGCCGGCTTTCGGTACAATTTCGTAAAGCGTAATTGTGGGTCCTACTGTGGCTTTGATAGTTTCTATTTCGATTCCGTAATTTTGTAATGTTTTGATAATACGGTCTTTGTTCGCATTTTGCTCCACCATGTCGATTTGCGTGTCGTTGTCGGTTCCGTAAATCTTTAGCAAGTCGAGTGTAGGAGGAGCATAATGTGTTAAATCCAGTGTCGGGTCATATTTACCCAATTTGGCAATATTGTAAAACGGGTCATCATTTTCTTCGTTAGCTGAGGTTGTTTCCACCGCATCCACCGCTTTATTTTCCTCAGATTCTTTGGGTTTCTCAATTTCAAAATGCACATCCGATACTTCTTCGGCAACGGGTTCATTTTCCGGTTGAATACTGAATTCTTCTTCCTGCATATTGTTTCCTTTTACAACCCAGTCTTCGGGCACTATTTCGGTACCAACAGCAACGCTTGGTTCGGTTTCATCCGTATCTTCATCATATCCAGCCTGGTCAGCAGGTTGTTCTTTTGATTTTTTGAAGAATAAACGTTTCAAGAAAGGAATTGTAGCCTTCGAGCTTACAATGCAGTAAACCAAAAAGGTAGCTATCAAAATCATCAATGTGCCCGGATATCCAACATAAGAATTCATCCAATCGCTGATAGCTTCGCCATGTTGACCTCCGGGGGCAAAGAAAATACGGTCTTTTACAAAAGGATTTACTGCAAACGCAAGGGTAATAGAAAGCCATATCAACCAAAATGATGCATGAAAGAAACTTTTCCAAACCGATGGAGTTTTCACTTTTAGCATTTTTAAGCCTATAACTCCCGTAAAAAATATAATGGCAAAAGATGAAACCCCAAACCAGCGATGAATCAGAGTCTCGGCTATCAATGCGCCTGTTACCGAAGTCCAGTTTTGAATTTCGGTACGCAACTGCCGTAATTCACCAAAGGGCAAATCCATTTTGCTCTGGTCGGCAGCACCGGTAAAAAAGTACGAAATAAACGCCAGCAGAAGGTATAAAACCCCAATAAGCAGTAAAATTCCTGCAATAAACCGAATGCGTTCGTCGGTTACGAATGCTTTTGTTTTGTCCCAAAGTCCAGGTTCATTGTTTTTAGGCCTTTCCTGTCGTTTTTTATTCTCGGATTTTAGTTCTCTTTTCGATTCGGTTTTCGAAGTTGGTTTTATCGGTTTTCGTGGTGCCATAGGTTGATAATTAACAATTAAGAATTAATAATTAAAAAATAATCAATTCAAAATTATTGCTGTATATGGTTGTTTATTGCTTCATATAAACTGATTCCGAAGAATTGAACCGGAAACACATTTAATTCTACTTTGACACATTAATTATATGTCGTCCCTTCGGGACTTTAAGAGTTATTTGTCTTCCTATTTTTACCAATATGTTCGTGCCTACGGCACTTTTTTAAGCTCGTAGAGCTTTGATATTGGTAAAAAACAAGTACAATTCCTACATACAAAGTCCCGTAGGGACGTGATAGATATATAAAGTTCTAATCTGTCAAAGTAGAATTAATTTGCAAAAATAGCAAAAAAGACAAGGGATAAATTATTTTTTCCTATAAATTTGCAAAAGAATATTGAGCCATGCCGATTATTAGCACTTCGCGCGATATTAACCCTGCTTGTAGCAGGCAAGTTCACATGATATTTATTTTGTAATAATAGTTTATATCACGAAATAATATCGTCTGCAGCTAACTTTCGCCCCGCGTTTGGCGAGATATACTTTTAGACTAAATACATGACTACCCAACAACGTTACCAACATATTATCGACTGGTTCACGGTGAACATGCCGGTTGCCGAAACCGAACTGCATCATTCCAATCCTTATGAATTACTGATTGCAGTGATTCTGTCGGCTCAGTGTACAGATAAACGCGTAAATATGATTACGCCACGTTTGTTCGCCGATTTTCCCATTCCCGAGGCGCTGGCTGCAACAAATCATGAGGTTATATTTGAATATATCCGTTCCATTTCGTATCCCAACAATAAAGCTAAACATTTGGTGGGCATGGCTCAAAAATTAGTGTCTGATTTTGGGGGTGTGGTGCCTGATGATGTAGATCAACTTCAGACTTTGCCCGGCGTGGGACGCAAAACCGCGAACGTGATTGCTTCGGTCATTTACAATAAACCCGCTATGGCTGTCGACACGCATGTCTTCCGTATTTCGGAACGGCTCGGGCTTACAACCAATTCAAAAAATCCGTTGCAAACAGAACGTGAACTGATGAAATATATTCCGCCTGAACTTATACCGAGGGCTCATCACTGGCTCATTCTTCACGGCCGTTATGTTTGCATTGCCCGCAAGCCGAAATGTAATGAGTGCGGTTTAACCGAATGGTGCAGATATTATCAACAACTAAAAAAATAACAGAGTATCCGGTTTGTTTCTGGGATTGAATTTTGCGAGTTTTTGGATGCAATGCCGGAGAATCATTATTCCTATTACAAAACGATGAACAACAACGAACTTTATCAGCGAATTCATAATTTTTGTGTGCAAAATGCCAATGAAAATGTTGCGCTCAACTCGCAGCGATATTTCAAGGAAACCTATGATGGTTACGGGCTTACCACGGCTCAAATAAACGCCGAAGTAAATGAGATACTGAAAAATAAGAATCTCACATTAGACGCTGTTTTGCAGACTTTGAGCGAGAAGTTGATTTCCGGGCGATACGAAGAAATATCGTTTGGCTTGTTGTTGATGAACGGTTTGAAAAAGCAATTTACTAAAGATGCTTTCAACGGAATTTCGGAATTATTCAGCCAGGGTATTTATAACTGGGCGCATGCCGATACGCTGGGTATGTTTATATTGCCTGATTTTTTACTGAAAAATATTGTTGAATTATCCGATTTTGATACATGGCTGGCTTCCGGCTTCAAATTTCAACGGCGTTGTGTGCCGGTTACATTTATCAAAGTCATTAAAAAGGAGCGTCAGGTTCAAAAATACATCGACAAAGTATTACCTTTGATGACTGATAACGAGCGAGAAGTTCATCAAGGCGTTGGTTGGTTTTTGCGCGAGGCATGGAAAATTCAACCCGAAATTGTGGAACCGCTTTTATTGCAATGGAAGGATTCGGCGCCGCGGCTTATAATGCAATATGCCTGTGAAAAGATGACACCGGAACAAAAACAGCTTTATAAAAAACCGGTAAAGAAATAGTTTGCTTCACTTGCAATACAAATTGCCGACTCATAGCATAAAACCTAAAAAGCGAATAGAGATTCTTCCATTCGCTTTTTTATATCAAAAATAAAGTGTTGCAAATTTTATTTTAAAGCCAAGTTATATTCGTCAGAATAGAATAAATTCATTTGTGCCCGCATCAGGTTTGCCGACTTCAAGGCTATCACTTTGGTTTCGTTCAGGATACTCAGGTATAAAATGCTGTTGCGCGTGCCGGTTTCTTTCTCTTTGGTACGCTTTATTTGTTTTTTTACCAGCTCTGAATATAAATCAAGAATTTCGGCACGGCGTTCTTTAATCTTGTTCAATCCTGAATAGTCGTTGTTTTTAATCATTTCGTTAAAATCGTGGAACACCGTAAGAAACGTACTTCCGAACGTTCGTAAATCTTCAATCTGCTCTTTGCTAAAACCTTCGTGCGCGTTGTCGATAAATTTATAACTCGATTCGGTGATATAACGTAACGAAACGGAAATTTCGTAAGAATAATCCACTGCCTGCACGTAATACTGGCCTGTGTCCAAAGAATTATGCTCCAGGCGTTGCAGGGTAGGAAGTACTTCGTAAGTACGCCTTCTTTTCGATACCCCGTGGAAATCATCGGCTAATTTATAAAGTTTCGACAGGCTTTTTCTGTCTTCCTTGAATAAACCGTCGAGTATTCCCTGATAAATCTGAATAGTTGTAGCCACCGATTCTTCAATTTGTTGTGTACAATTAACTACAATATCGTGTTCATTCGTAGCGATAGGCTTTTCAGCTTTATTTTCATTTTTTTCGCGCTTTTTGTGTACACGCGTAAACTGGTAAAACAAAACTGCAACCAGAAGAATGGAACCGATGATAGCATAAATACCTCCGTACATTAAGCCAAAAGCTACCAGCGCTGACACTGTAAATGCAACAAAAGCGGTGAAGAACCAACCGCCGATTACCGTCAGAACACCCGTAATGCGGTAAACAGCGCTTTCGCGTCCCCATGCCCGGTCGGCAAGCGACGAACCCATCGCTACCATAAAGGTAACATAAGTTGTCGAGAGCGGAAGCGTGAGCGCAGTACCTGCCGAAATCAAAAGAGCTGAAACCGTCAGGTTAACCGAAGCTCGTATCAGGTCGAACGATGCATCGCTTGTTTCATTTTCCGACAATGGTTTAAAACGGTTTTCGATGAAACCGATGATTTTTTTGGGCATGATTTTATTTACAAACTTACTTATGTTTAAAGCGTTTCGAACTAACGAACGTGAAACTCCAGTGGAGGAGAACCGTTCGATGCCTTCGCTTTGACGTGATAAATTTACTTCAGTTTTGGTAACTGTTCTTGCTTTTTTCGAAAACCATAAAGCCAACACCATGATAATACCTGCACCGAAAAGATAACGCCAATCCACACTCACAGGATCTGATAATTTGTTCATCATCAGTGTATCTACCGAACCGCCCGATGCTACAACGCCCGAAGCAATTTCGTAAGAACTTAATCCGGCCATGAATACGCCGATAAAGTTCACCATGTCGTTGCCTGCAAACGAAAGGGCCAGTGCGGCTGTTCCTGCAAGAATGATAATTTTAAGAATATTTACTTTGAAAATATGTTGAAGCATAGCCATAATTGCCGTCCAGGCCAACCAGGTGTAGAATAACATGATTCCCAGGTTTTCCTGAATGTAAACGATGGTATCTTTCGATATAAGGGTGGTACTTTTCAATCCTTTGAAAATGGCAAAATACGAGATGGCTGTAAGTGCAATACCGGCCCAGAGCGCACCGATATATTTGAAAGGTTTTTTATATTTAAAAGAAAAAAGAAGGCGGGAAATCCACATAATGATTGATCCGAAAACAAAAGCAATGACAACCGAAACAAGGATACCTGAAATAATGGTGAGCGCTTTTTCGCTGTTGATATAATCAATCAAAGCTCCGCTATCGGTTTTCCAGATATTCACCAATGCAACTGCTACTGCTGCTCCTAACAGCTCGAAGATCAGCGATACGGTGGTGGATGTGGGGAGTCCGAATGTGTTGAAAACATCGAGTAAGATCACGTCTGTAACCATTACTGCCAGAAAGAGCATCATAATTTGCGGGAAGGTAAACATACCGGGATGAAAAACCCCGCTGCGGGCTATTTCCATCATACCGCTCGAAAACAAAGAACCAATTAAAACCCCCACCGAAGCGACTGTAAGGATGACCCAGAGCGGCGCCACTTTTGAACCGATACTGGAATTCAGAAAGTTTACGGCATCGTTGGCTACACCAACCACCAGATCGAGAGCTGCAAGACCCAGTAAAACCAGCACAATTACAATGTAAATAGTATCCATTTAATTTGTTTTTAATTTAGCGCAAAATTACTTATAATACGCTTTAATATAATCAACAAACTTATTAAATATATGTTTCAAAAATGTTTCAAAAATGTTACAAAACTCATATTTAAGGACTTTGGATAATCATTTTACGTCGGTTTTGATTTCGGAAAATATATGATTAACTTTACACCCTGTTAAATAATCATTCTTTCGAATTTATGGAAATACTGGTTTTATCTTTATTGTTTATTCTCAACGGTTTTTTTGCCTTATCCGAAATAGCGCTGGTTTCGAGTAAAAAATCAAGGCTCGAACAAATGCGCCTCAAGGGAAGCAACGGGGCTAAAATTGCACTCAAACTTCAGGACGATTCGGAAGATTTTTTATCAGCTATTCAGGTGGGCATCACTTTAATCGGAATTGTAACCGGCGTTTATGGGGGTGTTAATATAGCTGGTGACATCACACCTTTGTTCCTGCAATTCGACGCGTTGAAACCTTATGCCAACGAAATTGCCATGACGCTTACTGTATTTGTCATAACCTATATTTCAATCATAATAGGCGAGTTGGTTCCCAAAACCATTGCATTGAGCAACCCCGAAAAAACAGCTTGCTTTGTGGCTCCCGTTATCAATTATTTCAGTAAAGCATTATTCCCTTTTGTATGGCTGCTGTCGCTATCAACCAATCTGATTATGCGGATGTTGGGTATAAAAAAACAAAACGAACAATTAACCGAAGCCGAATTGCGTCAAATGATAAAAATAGCTTCGCACGAAGGGGTGATTGAGAAAGAGCAAAATCTTATTCACGAAAATGTATTTTATTTTTCGGATAAAAAAGCCTATCACCTCATGACGCATCGTACCGACATTGAATGGATTGATGTAAACAAGCCGCTTGCCGAAATAAAACATAAAATAACTAATATTCATCATAGTAAAATTGTTTGTTGTAAAGATAATCTGGATAATTTTGTAGGCGTTTTATACCTGAAAGATTATTACAAAACATTAAGTCAGCGAAAATCTCTCAACATCGAAGACCTGATTAAAGAACCTATTATTTTACCTGAACAGCTCGATGCCCCTAAAGTGCTGAACGAATTACGCCAAAATGAAAATCGCGTGTGTTTTATCGTAAACGAATATGGAGGTTTTGAAGGAATTATCACCTTGTACGACATCATGGAAAATCTGGTGGGCGATATTCCGCAAGAAGGAGAAATAAACGACCCTGATATGTTTGTACGCGACGATGAATCTGTGTTGGTTAACGGCGATGCCCCGGTACAAATACTTACCGATGTTATAGAAGATTTTGAAATTGATTTTAACGAAATAGATTATTCAACTGTAGCGGGTTTTGTGTTGAGCGAAATGAACGAAATTCCCAAGGTAGGTGATAAATTTGTTTTTCAAAAACACTCGTTCGAAGTAGTAGATATGGACGGAAACAGGATTGATAAATTATTGATTACGAAATTGTGATATTGATTCTACTTATCGGATGACTTCAAGTCATCGGATGAATGAATAAACGCTGAAACATTAAAAATCCCTTGCAGCCCGAAAGCTACAAGGGATTTGGGGTTTATATGGTTTCCACAGGGTTGCGCCTGCGGGGAGGTAGTTTAAGAGAAACGAATAAGGTTCCCTTTTTGGGGTTGATGGTTATTACATCATTCCGCCCATTCCACCGCCCATAGGCATTTGAGGAGCTGGGTTATCTTCTTTCTTTTCGGTAATCACGCATTCGGTAGTCAAGAACATTCCGGCAATAGAAGCGGCATTTTCCAATGCTACGCGACACACTTTAGCAGGGTCGACTACGCCGGCTGCCAGGAAGTTTTCGTAAGTATCGGTTTGTGCGTTGTATCCGAAGTCATCTTTACCTTCTAGCACTTTCTGAACTACCACGGCGCCTTCTTTACCTGCATTCGTTACAATCTGGCGAAGCGGTTCTTCGATGGCGCGTTTCACGATTTCGATACCTGTTTGTTCGTCGTCGTTGTTTGCTTTCAAGGTTTTCAAAGTTTCGATAGCGCGGATATATGCCACGCCACCACCCGGTACAATACCTTCTTCGATAGCCGCACGCGTTGCACTCAAGGCATCATCCACGCGGTCTTTCTTTTCTTTCATTTCAATTTCGGAAGCGGCGCCCACATAAAGTACAGCAACACCACCCGACAATTTAGCCAGACGCTCCTGTAACTTTTCACGGTCGTAATCCGAAGTAGTAGTAGCAATTTGCGCTTTAATTTGTGTTACGCGGGTAACAATGCCTTCTTTTGTTCCGCCGCCGTTTACAATCACCGTATTGTCTTTGTTCACGGTCACTTTTTCGGCAGTTCCCAACATTTCGAGGGTAGCCTGTTCTAATTTAATTCCTTTTTCTTCCGAAATTACCACGCCACCAGTCAGGATAGCAATGTCTTCGAGCATTTCTTTCCGGCGGTCGCCAAATCCGGGTGCTTTCACGGCACAGATTTTCAACGAAGCACGCAGACGGTTTACCACCAAAGTTGTCAAGGCTTCGCTATCCACATCTTCGGCAATAATCAACAATGGACGACCCGATTGAACAGCAGGTTCCAATACAGGAAGCAATTCTTTGAGGTTCGATATTTTTTTGTCGTAAATCAGGATATAAGGTTTTTCCATTTCCACTTCCATTTTTTCCGTGTTGGTTACGAAATAAGCCGAGATATAACCGCGGTCGAATTGCATACCTTCCACTACTTCGATGGTAGTATCAGTTCCTTTGGCTTCTTCGATGGTGATTACGCCATCTTTCGATACTTTGCGCATGGCATCGGCAATGAGTTTTCCGATTGTTGCATCATTGTTTGCCGAAATTGAAGCAACCTGTTCAATCTTATCGTAATTGTCGCCAACTGCTTTTGATTGGGTAGCAATACTTTTTACCACTTCCACTACAGCTTTGTCAATCCCACGTTTCAAATCCATAGGATTTGCCCCGGCAGCCACGTTTTTCATACCTACGCTAACGATGGATTGTGCCAATACGGTGGCAGTTGTTGTTCCGTCACCTGCATCATCACTGGTTTTTGAAGCAACTTCTTTGACTAATTGTGCGCCGAGGTTTTGAAAAGGATCTTCCAGTTCAATTTCTTTAGCGACTGAAACGCCATCTTTAGTAATGTGCGGTGCACCGAATTTTTTTTCGATAATTACATTCCGACCCTTTGGGCCAAGTGTTACTTTTACGGCATTTGCCAACTCATCAACCCCTTTTTTAAGCTGGTCGCGAGCATCGATATTGAAAAGAATTTCTTTGGACATAAATTTGCCCCCTAACCCCCTAAAGGGGGAATACGCCGGGGGTAGCGTGCTTTATAGATTAAATAATTGTTATGAATATTAATTTGAAGATTTCTGCGCTCAAATTCCCCCTTTAGGGGGTTGGGGGGCAGCTTTTTTAAATGATTGCAAGAATATCCGATTGGCGCATGATGAGGTATTTTTCGCCTTCCCATTCGAGTTCGGTGCCGGCATATTTACCATATAACACATTGTTACCAACGGCTACCACCATTTCTTCATCTTTTGTTCCGTTACCAACTGCCAATACTTCGCCTTTCAATGGTTTTTCTTTGGCTGAATCGGGAATAATAATTCCACTCACTGTTTTTTGTTCTGCCGGTGCAGGTTTTACCAACACGCGGTCGGCTAATGGTTTAATGTTCATAATTACTCAGTATTTATAATTTTGAGTCCACTCCGAAAAGTCTGAGCAGACAGTTTTAGTTGATTAATAATTTGGTTTAAAAAAAGTCATATAATTGGGTAAAATAACCCGAAAAAAGTTCTTTGATATATTGCGTATATCATTATTTTTCATTACTTTAGCCGTGTAAAAAACCGCTCAA
>JAJFVH010000114.1 GCA_021371875.1 Bacteroidales bacterium | reverse complement strand
CAATATATTATGAAAACAAGTAAAACATGGTTATTCCTATTTGTTGTAGTGGCAGGATCATTATCTGCACAAACAATTACTGTTATGAATCGTTTTGAAATGCCCGCAGGGGTAACTGCTTTTTATCCGGTATTAAACCAAAACGGAGATAAAATATTGTTTACTTCTGACGGCTATAATGGTCTTTCTATGTACGATTTAACAGCAAAATCGGTTACAAATATCAGCGACCATCCCGGTGCCGGTTACGAGCCTATGTTCGATGTCAGTGATTCGAAAGTTTTTTATCGCAAAACAACTTATGAAAACAGGCGAAGAATGGATGCTATGGAAAGTTTTGAGTTAGTTAAAAACAAAAAAGTGCTTATGCTTTCACCACAGCGGGATTTAAAACAGGCACGCAACTTCCATAACGGATTTCTTGTAACAGCCGACAGAAAATTATTAAAATCTACGTTTGGTAAAAATGTCAAAGCCTTACCGGTTTATGTTACGACCCAGGATTTGAAGATTTATTTATACAAAGATGAAAAGTTTCAGATTTTAAATCCTTTGAATGAGGTTGAAAGCAGATATTTGTGGGTTTCGTTGTCACCAAATGCTAAAATGATACTTTTCACAGCTGCCGGAAAAGGAACCTACATTTGCGATTTGAATGGAAAAATTCTGGCATCTCTCGGTTCACTGAATGCACCGGTTTGGTACGACGATCAATATGTGGTTGGCATGCAGGATAAAGACGATGGACAGGTAGTTACAGCATCGAAAGTGATTATGATGTCGGTGAGCGGTAAAATAAAAACTCAAATCAGTCAGACTGATGAAATTGCCATGTACCCGACTGCTTCTGCAAAGGGAGGAAAAATTGCGTATAATACGCTCGATGGCAAAATTCTGGTAACTGAAATTGAAATTAAATAGTACTGAGAAAATGAAATCTAAAATCTCATTATTAATTTTCTTTGTATTCGCTTTCGGATTAAATGCTCAAAACCTGACAGGAATTAAAATTTGTATAAACCCCGGTCATGGTGGATACGACAGCGATGACCGGAACGTGGTAATTGCGCCTTATACTTCGGGCGATCCGAATGGATTTTGGGAGTCGAAGTCTAATCTTGATAAGGGCTTACAATTACGGTCGATGCTCGAAGCTGCGGGAGCAACTGTTATCATTACTCGAACCACCAATACCACTGCCGACGATTTACCCCTTACACAAATTGTGGCAATGGCTAATCAGGCCAATGTCGATTTTATGCTGTCGATTCACAGTAATGCCGGAAACGGTGTCGCCAATTATGTGTTGATGCTTTATGCCGGACTCGATGCTACCGATACATATACTTATCCTACTGCTACTCCATGGTCAGACAAAAGCAGAGAAATAAGTACTGAGATAGCTCAAAACCTTTACACAAATCAAATTACTACATGGTCGTCTACATATTCAATACGAGGAGATAAAACTTTTGGACGTACAGCCATGGGTTGGAGCGATGGATATGGTGTGTTGCGTGGATTAGCTGTACCCGGCGTAATTTCGGAAGGAATGATGCACGATTATATTCCAGAAGCTTATCGCTTGATGAATATGGAATACAAATGGCTCGAAGCCTGGCATTTCTTTAAATCGTTTTGTGCTTATTATAATGCAGGACAAATCATTACCGGAAATATTGCCGGTTCAGTGCGCGACAGTCGCCTTACTCTCGAAACCTCATATAATAAATTTGCAGGCCGGGACCGGCTTTTGCCACTGAACGGTGCAATGCTTACTTTGGTCGAAACAGGCGAAACTTATACTGTGGATCAACTGCAAAATGGTGTGTTTGTATTTAAAAACCTGTCTCCGGGTGTATATCATGTGAAAGCTGAAAAGGTTGGATACTATTCACAAACTCAGGAAATAACAGTTACGGCCAATAATACAGCCTATTTTAATTTCGGATTAAACCGCATACGAAATACGCCTCCGCAGGTTATTTCTTATTCCCCCGATGTGGCAATAACCGACAGTGTGGAAGCTTCGACAGATATTGTATTGAATTTCAATTGGGATATGGATGAAACAACGACAACTCCCGCATTTTCAATAACACCGCATGTTGAAGGTAAAATCACTTACGAAGATACTCAATATCGGTTGCGTTTCACTCCTGATAAACCGTTTGAAAAATCGACAATTTATACAGTGAGACTTGCTAAATCAGCTTCACATCCCGATAATTTAAGTATGATGGAAGATTTCAGTTTCCAGTTTCTTACCAAAAACAGAAATCGTTTGGTGTTGCTGACAAGCTATCCTTATCAGGGAAATAATCGGGTGTATAATGTTGCTCCGAATTTCCGCTTGATTTTTGACCGCAAATTAAACACAACAAATATCCAATCTGCAATCAGGGTGTTGGACGAAAATGGAGTTTCACTTACCAAAAATGCACGTTCGGTTGCCAATAACTCAGTTTCAGCGCCCTATGGCTCAACGTATTTTAATTTATCAACTAATCTGGTGGCAGGTAAAGAGTACACGTTAGTTGTTGATGGAGATGTTGGAGACGAAGTAGGAATGAAGGTTGTCGAGCCGATTGCTGTAAAGTTCAGGGCTGCTGACGTGTTGGTTACTACCCGGTCAGTTGTTGAGCCTTTCGAAACCGTAAGTTATGTTTTTGATGAATCACAAAGTGTGGATGCCACAACTGCAACTGCCACAATTTCGTCGACGAAATTGTTCGGAAGTTTCTCTAATAAATTTGCAGCTACGATAAGTAGCCAGGCAGGGTTTGCTACATTTAAAGCCAATTCTCCGGTTACTGTCAATAATCAAAAAGTGATTGGATTGCATGTTTATGGCGATCTGACAGGGAATGAATTACAACTTCAGTTCGCTGCCGGTGCCGAAGTGAAATATGTAAAACTTTGCGATTTGAATTTCAGGGGTTGGGAGTTCCATGAGGTAGAATTAGCTTCGTTAGCATCTGCAACCGATTACCAGTTGACCGGTTTCAGGATCGTCAGAAAAAGTGATTGGCTTTTCTCTGCTAATGTTGAAGTTTATGTTGACAACATGCTTTTGTATGATGAAATGATTTCGTCTGTAAGCGATATTGCCGATGTTTCAATCAAGATTTATCCGAATCCTGCCGTTGATTTTGTAAGGGTTTCCGGTTCGGATCCCGAAGATACGGTTCTGCAGCTATATTCAATTAACGGAACTATCCTGAAAAAAATTCCTGCAATTGAAATGGATATTCAGGATATTGCTGTCGGTACTTATATCTTGAAAATTCAATATGAGAACCGGACGATTACACGGACTTTGATAATTGCCAGATAGATAGTCTAAAGAAGGATTGATTCAGCAAAGAATCAATCCTTCTTTTTGGTGCGCCGAGCATGGCGAGTATATTTGACGGTTCAAGTCCGTTATGGGGGCTATCAGTTGCCAACCATTAGCTAAAGGCAAGGGTGTCCATCGCGAGGTGGAATCTGAAGGAAGCCGGCGGCAAATTTCCGGTCGGA
>JAJFVH010000032.1 GCA_021371875.1 Bacteroidales bacterium | reverse complement strand
ATTCCCCGTAGGAGATAAACAATTCATCCCCTACGGGGAAAGATTCAACAACGGATTTACCATTTTTCTATTGCTGTTTATCGCCTACGGCGAACCATTTACATTATTCATTACAACTTAATCCTTAACTAAACGACATTGATTTATCATTTATAATTTCGGGCAAAATGAATAAAAAAGAGCCTCTCCAAAAAATCGGAAGAGGCTCTCGTTTTTACAACTTATCAAGCTTTATAAATCAGTAATCGGTTTAAATTTAGGAACTAATAATTTCATGATTGTCCAGGCAATAAGATAGGCAACTGCGCAGAAAGCAAACATAATCGTATAACCCGTGGTAACATGTCCGAGCGCTTGGTAGTAGTCAAATAAATATCCGCCTACCTTAGTTACCAATACTCCACCTATTCCTCCGGCCATACCGCCGATTCCTATCACCGAAGCTACTGCTTTTTTGGGAAACATGTCCGAAACGGTGGTAAAAAGGTTAGCGCTCCAGGCTTGATGCGCAGAAGCTCCAATACCAATTAGCAGAACCGGAAACCACATGCTTATACTTCCAAGTGGTTGGGCTGCCAACACAATCAACGGAAATACGGCTATTACCAACATGGCCATCAATCGTGCTTTGTATGTTTCCATACCTTTATTAATGAAAAATGTAGGGAACCAACCGCCACCAATGCTTCCAATCATAGTCATGCTATATAAAACCCCCAACGGAAGCATTATTTCGCTGCCTGTTATATCGTATTGGGCTTTTAGATAAGCTGGCAACCAGAACAAGAAAAACCACCAAACCCCATCGGTTAAAAATTTTCCAAAAACAAAAGACCAGGTTTGGCGATAGGTTAGTAATTTAAACCATGATACTTTTTCTTTGACTTCATTTTTCTCAATCAGTTGTTCATCTTTATCGCTATGTATAAAATCGTATTCCGATTGTGTGATTTTTCCCTTGGCAAGTAATTTTTTTGGTGAGTCATAAATAATAAACCAAAAACCTAACCAGGCAAAACCAATACCTCCCACAATGATAAACGCCCACTGCCAACCCAAATGCTCGGCAATCCATGGAACCGAAAGGGGCGCTAAAATTGCGCCCACGTTTGCACCCGAATTAAAAATACCGGTCGCTAATGAACGTTCTTTTTTAGGGAACCATTCGGCTATTGTTTTGATAGCAGCAGGAAAGTTCCCTGATTCTCCAATTGCCAATACAAAGCGTGAAACCATAAAACCAAGAACAGAAATGGGGACTAAAATGCCGATTAACTCAAATACGGGGGCAACACCCGTGCCAATCCAAATAGAACCTGCATGCATCACGGCTCCTATCGACCAAAGGGTTAGGGCAACAGCATATCCTCGTTTTGTTCCTAACCAGTCGATTAATCTGCCGGCAAATAACATGGCTATGGCATAAGTGAATTGGAAAACTGCAGCAATATTGGCATAATCACTGTTTGTCCAACCAAACTCCATCACCAAATCGGGCATTAAAAGACTTAAAACCTGGCGGTCGAGATAATTGACAGTTGTTGCAAAAAACAGCAAAGCACAAATTGTCCATCTGTATTTTCCTATTTTCTCGTTAATTTCATTAAACTTACTCATTTCTTCTTGATATTAGATGTGTTTATTGATTTGATTTACTTTTTAACCCGAGTTATAATGGACAATGCATCGCTGCATAGTTTGGTGATTCCTGCCCAGTTTTTTGCTTTAATCAAGTCGGCAGGGAAAAGATTTGAACCCATACCCACACAGGTTACACCCGCATCGAACCAACCTTTCAGATTGGCTTCTTCGGGTTTTACGCCGCCTGTTACCATCAAATTCGACCAAGGCATGGGGGCTTTCAGCCCTTTCACGAAAGCTGTTCCCAGTACATCGCCGGGGAATACCTTACAAATATCGCAACCGGCTTCCTGTGCAAATCCAACCTCAGAAACCGATCCGCAACCCGGAGCATAAGGTACCAAACGACGATTGGCTACTTTTGCTACTTCGGGATTAAACAATGGCCCTACAATAAAATTAGCGCCTAACTGAATGTATAAAGCAGCAGTCGGAGCATCCACAATAGAGCCGATACCCATAATCATCTCAGGGCATTCCTTGGCGGCATATTTAACTAATTCACCGAAAACTTCGTGTGCAAATTCACCCCGATTAGTAAATTCGAATGCACGTACACCGCCATCGTAGCAAGCTTTCACTATATTTTTTGCAATTTCTATATCACTATGATAAAATACCGGAACCATGCCGGTTTCTTTCATTACGGAAAGAACTTGGAGTTTATTGAATTTCATATATTTTGATTTACTGTTTTATCTCACAACTCTTCCACTTCCATCTCCACCTATTAACGCTTCAACTTCAGCTACAGTGACCAAATTAAAATCGCCATAAATGGTATGTTTCAGACATGACGCAGCCACTGCAAATTCCAGCGCTTTCTGATCATTTTCGGTATAAGTAAGCAATCCGTAAATTAATCCTCCCATGAATGAGTCACCACCACCCACGCGATCGACAATATGTGTAATGTCGTAACATTTTGACTGGTAAAGTTTTCCGTTACTGTAAAGCACACCTCTCCATGTATTGTGGTTGGCATTGATCGAACCGCGAAGCGTGATAATCACTTTTTTGGCACGGGGAAATTGGACCATCATTTGTGTACAAACCGATTCAAATTCGGCAGCATTTACTTCACCGCCTGTATGAGCCACATCGAAGCCTTCGGGTTTGATGCCGAATACTTTCTCGGCATCTTCTTCATTTCCAAGAATAATGTCGCAACCGTTAACTAATGCCGGCATAATTTCTGAAGCCGATTTTCCGTATTTCCAAAGGTTTTTTCTGTAATTCAAGTCGGTCGAAACAGTAACACCCATTTCATTAGCTATCTGAATGGCTTCAAGGCAAGCATCAGCAGCGCCTTGCGAAAGAGCGGGAGTGATGCCGGTCCAGTGAAACCAATCGACATCTTTGAAAATTTCACGCCAGTTTACCATTCCCGGCTTAATCTCGGCAATTGAAGAGTTTGCACGGTCGTAAACCACTTTACTGGCACGCGCTACCGCGCCGGTTTCGAGAAAATAAATACCAACGCGGTCACCTCCACGCAAAATGTTTTTTGTGCCAACACCATATTTTCGCAAATTCATGATGCACGACTCGGCAATGTCATTTTTTGGCAAACGGGTTACGAATTCGGTATCCATACCATAATTTGATAAAGATACGGCTACATTGGCTTCTCCACCTCCGAAAGCGGCATTAAATTGAGTAGCCTGATTGAAACGTTCGTAGCCCGGAGTGGCCAAACGGAGCATAATTTCCCCAAAAGTTACAATTTTTTTGCTCATTGTTTTTTTGTTATATAAATAGATTGTTTATAATTGGTCGACCAAAAATAATACTTTATTTGTAACTGCACAAAAATACTTTATTTTTTTGTCTGAAAAGTTCAAAATATGATTAGAATAGTGTAATAATTGACTAAAGTTTAGAAATTGAAAAAATTCCGGGCGTTATTATAACTAATATTCTCTACCATTTTACCTATGAAATCAATTTCCTGATGAGGAAGCAACCCGTTTTCGACATCGTTTCCTATCAAATTACAAAGAGTGCGACGGAAATACTCGTGGCGCGGGTAGGAGAGGAAGCTGCGTGAATCGGTCAACATCCCCACAAAACGACTTAGTAAACCGAGCACTGAGAGGGAGTTCATCTGTTTCTCCATACCATCTTTCTGATCGAGAAACCACCAACCCGAACCGAATTGAATTTTACCTGCCACAGTTCCGTCCTGAAAGTTTCCGATCATAGTAGCAATCATTTCATTGTCAGCCGGATTCAAATTGTATAATATGGTCTTTGTTAATTTATTGTTAATATCCAGACGATTCAGGAATTTCGATAAAGCTTTGGATGTGTTGAAAGTACCGATTGAATCAAAGCCTGTATCGGGGCCTAACTTGTTGAAGAGCCGTGTGTTGTTGTTACGAATGGTGCCATAGTGGAATTGTTGTGTCCAGCCTTTTTCCCAATCCATTTCGGCAAAGATGACCATCATGGCCGATTTGAATTTCAGAATTTCTTCGTGATTGAGTTCTTTTCCTCCATAAATTTTAGTAAAAATAGCCTTGATTTCGGCATCGGTATAATCTTCGGCATAAAATTCTTCAATGCCGTGGTCGGACAGTTTACAGCCTTGTTCGGCAAAGAAATTCTGGCGTTTGCGCAAAGCAAGGATCATATCATCGAAAGAAGAAATCTCAATTTCTGAAATCTGAGCAAGCTGCTCAACATAAGTGCGGAAGCTAACCGAGCTTTCCACTGCCATCGCTTTATCGGGACGCCATGTTGGTAACATTTTTATTTCAAAACCATCGTTTCTGGTCTTTATATGGTATTCGAGCGTGTCAATCGGATCATCAGTGGTACAAACCGTTTCCACCTTGTATTTTCGCATTAGGTTGCGGGCAGTGTATTCCGGCAATTGGAGCTTGGCATTACATTCGTCGTAAATTTCACGGGCAGTTTTGAGCGAAAGCAATTTTTCGATTCCAAAGGCTGTTTTTAATTCCAAATGTGTCCAGTGATACAATGGATTACGCATAGTGTAAGGTACCGTTTCTGCCCATTTTTCAAATTTTTCCCAATCTGTGGTATCTTTTCCAGTACAGTATTTTTCGTCAATTCCGTTGGTACGCATGGCACGCCATTTATAATGGTCGCCACCCAGCCAGGCTTCGGTAATTGATTTGAATTGGTGATCGTTTGCCACCATCGAAGGATTCAAATGGCAATGATAGTCGATAATAGGTTGTTTGGCAGCATGTTCGTGATAAAGCTTTTGCGCAGTTTCGGTTTGCAGCAAAAAATTTTCGTCTAAAAAGTTTTTCATGATAATCGTGTTTTCAATATTTATATGCGTTTTTAGTGTTAACACTTAATTTTGTCTAAAAATATAGTTAAATATTATATCCTAAGTTGGCGTTTAATTCTATTTTTTTGATAAAAAACATGTTATAAAATATATTTTTTGTGACTTTGAACATAGATATAATTGAAAGTGTTGTATTATATATTTGATATATAAATATATATGAAATATTTTTTTTAATGTTTGATGTTCCGTGTTCGCCCACGAAGATACAAAAAATTTTGGTTTTACAAAATATGTTGTACTTTTGTGCGAAATATTTCCTGTGTCCGCACACGAAATTATTATTTTAATAAATGAAAAACCAAAACACCAAAATAAGGATAAAAGATATAGCAACGCTGGCCGGAGTTTCGGAAGGTACTGTCGACCGTGTTTTGCACAATAGGGGCGAAGTTTCGGAAAAAAGTAAAGCGGCCGTCGAAAAAGTACTGGAGGAAATAAATTATTCTCCTAATTTATTGGCCCGTTCTTTAGCATCGAAAAAGTATTATCGTTTTATTTGTCTGATTCCGGCTCATCAGGTTGCCGATTATTGGGAAAGTGTTGAAAAAGGTTTTGATTCGGCAGCTCACGATTATTTACAATACAACATTCATCTGGAAAAACAGTATTTCAATCAGTTTGACGCCAACTCATTTGTAAATGTTTCGTCACAAACAATTCAGAATAAACCTGATGCCGTGTTTATAGCTCCGATTTTCAGGGACGAAACGCTGAATTTCACGAGCGAATTAACTTTACGGCAAATACCGTTTTCGTTTATTGATTCTATGATTGAGGAGGCTGATTTTTTGACATATTACGGTCAGGATTCTTTTCAAAGCGGATATGTGGCGGCTAAATTATTGCTCAATTCTTTGCCCGACAATGCGCAGGTTGTAGTTATTCGTACAAAACGTAAGGGAGCCGAATCGAACCAGACAATTGCCCGGAAAAATGGCTTCATGCACTTTATAAGTGAAAATGGCTTATCGAATATTGAATTGTTAGATATAGAAATGAATGATAATGATGAAAATGTAAATCTTGAATTACTGAGAGAAGCTTTTGGTCTCAATAGTAATATTAAAGCTGCCATTACATTTAATTCTAAAGTTTGCCGTTTGGCAATGCATTTAAAAACGTTGAACCGGCCTGATGTCAGGTTAATAGGTTACGACCTTCTTGAAGAGAATGTTAAATATCTGAAGAATGATGTGGTTTCATATCTTTTGGCTCAACGTCCTGATCAACAGGCTTATTTTACAGTCCGGGATATGTGTACCGAACTTATTTTCAAACAAAAAGTAAAAAAGATAAATCACGTGCCCATCGATATTTTGATGAAAGAAAACATTGAAGATTATATGCAATTCAGGGAATAAAATGTTAAATGTAATACAATAATTTATAAATTTAAGCATTATGATGTTAGGAAAATACAGTATTGGTATAGGCGATCGTTTCGCCCATCAGGGAGTTGCCCAGTTGCGGGCAATTATGAAAGCCAATGAATCGGGATTGGAAATCAGCCCGGTGTGGAACAAATCGAACCGCGAACATATTTATGTCCACACTCATCCGGCCGATGTCCGTAAAGAAGCCGATGCTGCTGTTGCTGCATTAGGTTATACCGGAAAATATTTTGTTGATGCCGATCATATCAACCTGTCGACTGTTGCTCCGTTTGTAGAAACGGCTGATTTTTTTACGCTTGATGTGGCCGCATTTATTGGAAAACCAAGCGCCGAAGCGGATGTAAAAGCATTTGTGGCTTCATGTGAAAAATATATGGGCGAACTGGCAATTCCGGGCATTGAAAAACCTTTGCATGTAACCAAGGAATTGCTCGAAGAAATTGCTTCAAAATTTCTTGCCGCTACGCAACAAGCTGCTGAAATTTATAAATTTCTGATTGAAAATAAAGGTACAGGCAGTTTTGTTACCGAAGTTTCGATGGACGAAGTGGAAACTCCTCAAACGCCGCTCGACATGCTGTTCATTCTTAAGATGCTTGCAGATAAGGGAGTGCCTGCCCAAACCATCGCTCCTAAATTTACCGGGCGATTTAACAAAGGGGTCGATTATCGAGGTGATTTAGTTCAGTTTGCCCGGGAATTCGAAGAAGATGTACTTGTCATCGATTATGCCGTGAAAGAATTCGGTTTACCCGAAGAACTTAAACTAAGCGTTCACTCCGGCAGCGACAAATTTTCCATTTATCCTGTTATGGCCGAAGTAATTAAAAAATATGATAAAGGTTTGCACCTGAAAACAGCCGGCACTACCTGGCTCGAAGAAGTAATAGGCTTGGCAATGGCAGGTGGCGATGGTTTGGCACTGGCCAAACAAATTTACACCAATTCGTTTAACCGCAGTGAAGAACTTTGTGCCCCTTATGCCGATGTCATTGACATTGATAATGCACAGTTACCTTCGGTAGAAGAGGTAAATACATGGACAAGCGAAAAGTTTGCCGATACTCTGCGTCATATTCCGGGACATCCTGATTATAATTCCAATTTCCGTCAGTTGATTCACGTGGCTTATAAAGTGGCAGCCGAAATGGGCGGAACTTATACCGGTTTACTCGAAAAATATGCCGATATTATTGGTGAATGTGTAGAAGAAAATATCTACGATCGCCATTTGAAACGCTTATTCAATTTATAATCAATGAAGAAAATAAATTTTGAGTCCACTCCGAAAAGTCTGAGCAGACAGTTTTATTGATTAATAATTTGTTTTAAAAAAAAGTCATATAATTGGGTAAAATAACCCAAAAAAAGTTCTTTGATATATTGCGTATATCATTATTTTTCATTACTTTAGC
>JAJFVH010000028.1 GCA_021371875.1 Bacteroidales bacterium | reverse complement strand
TAAAAACGGAAAAGAAGAAAATGATGTGTTTTTTCATATCGCTTTTTGTATTTGGTTTAAAAAGATTGCAATGAAGATTTACAGATTACAAAAATAGATAAAATTTAATTGAAAAATGGGGTGAAAAACTTTCTAAAATACGTATAGAATGAATGCACTGACAAAATAAGAAGATTATTCAGGAAGTATACAATATTGTACTGATTCCAAATACTTAAATTGTGTTATCCGAAAAACATAAAAAGCTTATTAACGTTTAATACATTGTTAATTGAATAATAAGATAAAAAATGAAGATAGGATTTTTTTTAATTGCTTTTGGTTTTACATTGTTGATGGCTTTTTACGTTAGCTTGAGGGGATGGCAAGCCTTGCAGGTTGTTGGTAATATGCGTGTCTGGTATTTGGCTGCCAATATCATTTTATTTTTAGTTATGCTTGGCGGGTTAATATCCCGCGGATCGATGTCTCCGGTTGCAGCTAAGGTGATCACTTTTATCGGCTTTAGTTATATGATCGTGATGATTTATTTATTGCTTTCATTCCTTTTGGTAGATATCGTTCGCCTTGTTAACCTGGTTTTTCATTTTGCTCCCGCAGGAATGAAAGTTTTCCGGCTTTGGTCGTTTGTCGGCGCTTTAGTTGTAATTACGGTGGCAATGATAGTCGGGAATTACAAATTTAATCATCCGTCGGTTATCAATCTGGAAATAACTACGGAAAATCCTTCGCAACATAAAATATTAAAGATCGTTGCCGCGAGCGATATGCATCTGGGAGTTTCGATTGATAAAAAAAGACTGCAGCAATATGTGGAGCTCATTAATGCCCAAAAACCAGATATTGTCCTTTTGGCAGGCGATGTGTCCGATAATTCGACCCAACCGCTGATTAACCAAAATATGGCAGAAGAATTCCGTCAAATCAAAGCTCCATTGGGAGTGTATGCCATCAGCGGCAATCATGAGTATTATGCCGAAAATCCGTATACCACAGCGGAATACCTGAAAACGGCGGGAATTACTTTCTTGCGCGATTCGGCGGCGCTGGTCAACAACAGCTTTTATATCGTGGGACGGGACGACAGGACTAATCACAAGCGAAAAAACCTGTCGGACATCGTAAACGGGCTGGATAAAACCAAACCAGTAATTTTACTCGATCATCAACCCTTTCATTTGAACGAAGCGCAAGAAAATGGCGTGGATTTGCAAATTTCGGGTCATACACACAACGGACAATTTTTTCCCGGAAATCTTTTGGTAAAAAGGATGTACGAGCTTGGCCACGGGTATATGCAAAAAGGCAAAACACATTATTACGTTTCGTCGGGTCTCGGCCTTTGGGGACCGCAATACCGGATTGGTACGCAGTCGGAGTTGGTGGTGATTAAATTGAAATACTAAGCCCTCTAATTAACTCCCTTCGCGTTGACCGTTGGTTCCTCTATGGAACTTTTTGTGCTTTATTTTGCGAAATATATTGGTATAAATTTTAAAGATAGTTTCTTTAAGTCCCCCAAGGGGGATTTAGGGGGCTTCTTTTCTTTTTAAAGAACTCCTTCACTATCTTACTGCATTCTTCTTCCAAAACACCTGAAACAACTTCAGTTTTCGGGTGAAGCGCAGCGGGAGCAAAGCGAGTAAAACCACGTTTCTCGTCCAAAGTTCCGTACACAATCCGGCTTATTTGTGACCAACCCAATGCTCCGGCACACATCACGCAAGGCTCCACCGTAACATACAGCGTACAACCGGTCAGGTATTTTCCGCCCAGAAACTGGGCTGCGGATGTTACGGCTTGCATTTCGGCATGAGCCGTCACATCGGTCAGCGTTTCGGTGAGGTTATGACCGCGGGCAATAATCCGTCCCTGGCAAACAATGACCGCTCCGATAGGCACTTCATCCCGTTCTCCGGCTTTCTGGGCTTCGACAAGCGCTTGCTTCATAAAGTAATTATCGGGGTTTGCGTCTTTTGAATCGTTTTCGTTGTAGTATGAGATGGACATTAATTTATTGATGTTTTTTTATTTTGTCTTTGATTATAATCTTATCCTTTCACTCCATTTTCCTTATAGCTTATTTTAAAGCAAAATCAATTTTGTTTCAAACATTTGATTTCCTGCTTGCAACCTGCAAACATATATTCCCTTGGGGAATTGTTTTCCTGAATCGAGGTCTCTTTCCCAATTGATTGAGTGTTTTCCTGCATTTTGTCTGGCATTCACTATGGTTTTTATTTTTTGTCCGGATAAATTATAAATGCTGATATCGACATTCTCGTAACTATCCGTGGTATAACTGATTGTTGTGATATGTCCGGCCGGATTGGGATAGGCGGTTAACGCAGCATTGGTTATCTGAACAGGAAGAATATCTGTAAATACAGTCGTTTCATAAATTTGAGCCGTATCCATATTTACTACCTGAATATTATCAAACCAGAACGATTTCCCTGTTAAGGCAGCCTGCTCGGCTACGATTTCAAACCGGTCAACCGCTTCCCAGTCGAACAAACCGGCCGGATTATACCATGAACCGTCGTCCCACGAACCACCTTCGGTAAAACTTGTAAGCGGAATATACACTTTATGCCATTTCCCATCCCAAAGCGCTTTCGTCTCGGTCATGGTGTAATTCATACGCCAGGGATGATCGGCGCTTCCGGTTTTGGTATCGGTAAACCGAAGATCGAATTTTGCCCCCGAAGAGTTCCCTCTGACTATAAAACTCAAAGCGTAATTTTCCGACCTGAGTTCTGACAAATCCTTATCGGGAATAAAATTGAATCCGACAGTTCCGTACTGACTGCATCCGTTCCAGAAAAGACATCGTTTGCCATTATTGGGTTTATCTGGGGCGTAAAAATCAACTGTTCCTCCACTTGCGTTGCTCGCCTCATTTATTTTTTCCGCAATAAAATCGCTGTAAATGGAAAACCCGACAGAATCCGGTTTTAAAACATAGGTTTGTTGCGCAGGTTGATTCAATCCCAGTGCCGTTACCAAAGGGATATTCAGGTCATAATCAAATATTTCGTTTGTTCCTTTTTTAAACAATCCAAATCCGCCCTGATAATCCCAAATTGTCCAGGCAATGCCTTTGGCTTCAAGGTATTTACGCACTTCGCTATACCAATACACCCGATCGACATCTTTACTGTTGGGAATGTACACTCCGAATTCCCCGCAATAGATATTTACATTCCGGGAAGTTTTGAAATCCACGGCAATATCAATCAGTGATTTTACTTTAGCTAAAGTTCCTTCATTTTTATAATTATTCATGGCGCTTGCGACCCATGTCCCGACCAAGTCGGATGGAACCGAAGGCATGGTTGAAGCATTGTACGGAAAGGGAACATTGGCGAGCGAGGCCATGGATGGCGTAGGCCAGGTAGCTCCCTGATGGGTAAAAACAAAAGGATCGTAAAAATGGAATGTATAAATAAGTTTAGAGTCGGCGTAAACCGGAAGCGAACTCATTTCAGAATAAGTATTGTACCCCGAAGCTCCAACGATAATGAAGTGTTTTGTATCAACTTCCCTGATGGCATCGATTGCTTTTTGTTGAATTAAACTCCAGTTTTGAGTCGTAATTCCGTTAGGTTCGTTTAGTATCTCAAAAATTAGATGGTCCGACCTGTCTTGATAACGGGTAGCCATTTGTGTCCACACATTAATTAGAACTGCTTCCAGATTTGGATTTTTACTTGCCAGATCGTCGGAAGTGTGGTTATCGATAATCAGATACAATTGCAAGTCTTCCGCCCAGTTAACCGCCTGATCTAAAAATTCAAAAAACAAGGGATCGAGCCTGTAATCAGGGCTGCCCGATGTCATGGAAAACAAATTGATTGGAAGGCGAATGGCATCGCATCCGAGACTTTTAATGTTCTCAAAATCTTTTTTTGTATATTTCGAGAACTGAATCTGACGGGGATTTGATGTCTGAAACCAGCCGGTTAAATTGACTCCGCGATTGAATGGAGTTTGACCCTGCATGAATGTTTGGAATCCAAACGAACAAAAAACCGCCAGTAATATAAATGTGATTTTTTTCATAGGGATTTGAATTTGACTGTAATATTAATATTTTTCCATTAAAAAAAGATACTCATGGCATTTCCCGTCGCTGTTTATCCATTCATTGGTCCAACGCATATTTCCCATTACATTTTTTTTATAATCAATCTCAACCGCTTTAAGAAGTTTCCCTGATTCTGCAATAATATCATTTAATTCCTGTTTTGTTGCCCGTCCGCCGGAACTGTACGACAACAGGATATAGCGCGAACGGGTGTTCATTATCAGCTTTCTCAAAGCTTCCAGGGCAATAAAGTTTCCGTTTTCATTTTTCCTGAATTCTTCAAAAACAGAACCTGCCACTGTATCTCTTGTATCTTCTCTTCTGTTTGCTTTCCCGAACAATACCGGTTTGTCGTTTAAGATAACGGTTGTCCAGATATGATAATACGAAGCATACCGAACCCTGCTTGGCGGCATTTTCTCGTTATTCGAGCCATAAGGAGGGTCGAGGTACACAAAATCGAATTCGTTTTTCGAAATGGTATCAAAAATATCTCCTCTGACCACCCTGTTTTCACTCGTAAGTTCAAATCTGCCGGGCAGTTTTAAGTTCAAATCTTTATACGATCTGGGCGACCAGTCGGATAAATAAGCAACATAATGTCCCAAAGTACTGTCGACCGAATCTAACCCATAAATTAAACTCGTGAATAACACACATTTATCTGTCCAATCCAAATTAAGGTTATCAATTTCATCCCTGATGGCATCTAACTTTTGTGTGTTTTTTCGTTGAAAGGGTTTCTTCAAATCTGCCTGGTCGGCACCGTAATTTTCGGTAAACCAACCATCGTAGCCTTTCAGTCCGTTCAAATGGTTTAATATTTCCTGATAATATCTATCCGAACCTGTTGATTGCAAATAACAAGTGCCAAAAACTTCGGACCAAACCGAAATATCATTCGAAGTTGTATTGTAACCCATTTTCCCAAATGCCTGAGAAACTCTGGTCGTTCCGCTGAATCCATCCAGAACATTTACGATTTCGTCAAGCTCAGACAGAATCTGAAAAATATAAGGAATGATTTTAACTTTTGAACCCGCATACTTTATGCCCTCAGTCCTGATATTTTTAAATTCATCTGAATATTGCCGTCTCATTTTTACTGATTTAATCTTTTCGGATATTAAATTGTAAATAATTAAATAGTAAACATTTACACATCTTCCTCAATCATCAGATTTTCGATAATGAAATTCTGACGTTCCGAAGTATTTTTGCCCATATAGAATGACAATAAATCCTGCACGGCATCTTCTTTTTTTAGCGTAACCTGGTCGAGGCGCATATCCTTTCCGATAAAATGCTTGAACTCATCAGGCGAGATTTCACCCAACCCTTTGAATCGGGTGATTTCAGGGCTCGCGCCGAGTCTTGCCAAAGCTGCCATACGTTCTTCGTCAGAATAACAATACACTGTTTCTTTCTTGTTGCGCACGCGGAAAAGAGGCGTTTGGAGAATATGAACGTGCCCTTTTTTTATCAGGTCGGGGAAAAATTGCAGGAAGAAAGTTATGAGTAACAACCGGATATGCATTCCGTCCACATCGGCATCGGTAGCTACAATTACTTTATTGTAACGCAAACCTTCAATACCATCCTCAATATTCAAAGCCGCCTGTAGCAGGTTGAATTCCTCGTTTTCATAAACTATCTTCTTGGTCAGTCCGTAGCTGTTGAGTGGTTTTCCTCGCAAACTGAATACAGCTTGTGTATTCACATCACGGCTTTTGGTAATCGATCCGCTTGCAGAATCGCCCTCGGTAATAAATATGCACGAACTGTCGGTATCTCCTTTCGAATCGTTGTAATGAATGCGGCAATCGCGGAGTTTTTTGTTATGCAGATTCACTTTTTTAGCACGTTCGCGCGCCAGCTTCGTAACTCCGGCAATGGCTTTGCGTTCTTTTTCGGAATCCTGAATTTTTTGAAGTAGGATGGCAGAAATTTCGTTGTTTCGGTGCAGGAAATTGTCTAATTCCTTTTTCAGAAAATCGGAAATGAATTTATTCACCGAAAGTCCTCCCGAAGGCGACATATCGCGCGATCCGAGTTTGGTTTTGGTTTGCGATTCGAAAACAGGTTCTTCAACGCTGATAGCCACCGCGGCAATAATTCCGTTTCGAATATCTGTAAGCTCCATGTTTTTGGCATAAAACTCCTTGATGGTACGCGCTACAGCTTCGCGAAATGCACTTTGATGCGTTCCGCCCTGCGTGGTGTGCTGACCGTTTACAAACGAATAATACTCCTCGCCATACTGGTCGCTGTGTGTGAAGGCAATTTCAATATCCTCATCTTTCAGGTGAATAATGGGATACAGAGGATCGGACGTCATGTTTTCGTTCAACAGGTCGAGCAAGCCGTTTTTCGAAAGAATTTTTTTCCCGTTGAAACTGATAGTTAGTCCCGTGTTCAGATACGCATAATTGCGCAACATGGTTTCGATAAACTCATCCTGATATTTATAGTCGCTGAAAAGCGTTTCGTCGGGCACAAAATACACATAAGTTCCACGATCGGAATTGTCGTCGAATATATCGCTGTCCTGGACAAGCTTTCCTTGCACGAATTCGGCACGGCGACTCTGCCCGTCGCGATAACTTTGTACTATAAACGTCGACGAAAGGGCATTTACGGCTTTTGTCCCGACACCATTCAGCCCTACGGATTTTTTAAATGCTTTTGAATCGTATTTCCCTCCGGTATTCATGATCGACACGGCATCAATCATTTTGCCGAGCGGAATTCCACGACCGTAGTCGCGCACTTCCACATGCCCGTCGGAAACGCGCACATCAATCATTTTTCCCGCCCCCATGCGAAATTCATCAATACAGTTGTCCAGAACCTCTTTCAGCAACACATAAATTCCATCGTCGGCATGCGAGCCATCACCCAGTTTCCCGATGTACATTCCGGGACGACGACGCACGTGTTCCAGCCCTTCGAGGGTGATAATATTGCTGTCGCTGTAATCAACAGTTTGTGAGATGTTTAATTCTTCCATATATTTACCCCTGAAGGGGAATTAAAATTACTTTTGTTTCTGAATTTATTTATAGAATATTGCTTTTATATCAAAAAGGCTCAAAATTTTCACTACTCCACACAAAACCTCTTTTGAAGGGTTGGGTAGCCTACTGCGTTATCCAATTTTCGGGATTCAGCAAACTTCGTCCTTTCCATAGCTGAAAATATAATTCTGTTTTGTTGTCATTATCTCCATCTGTGTATATTTTCCCGATTGATTGCTTTGCCGAAACTTTATCGCCTACGTTTACATAAATACTCGTAAGATTTGCATAAACGGTACGATAATCACCATGTTTGACTATCACGGCATTGTTACTTCCCGGGATTGAAAACCGCTGAGTTACCACTCCTTCGAACACGACGCGTGCATTGGTTCCGGCCGGTGTCTGGATATAAATTCCCTTGTTGTTGGTAGTTACATGTTTAAGCACCGGATGTGGATGTACGCCATACCGCCCGCTTATAAAACCTTTATCGGTCGGCCATGGCAACCTGCCTGCATTGGACGAAAAATTACCCGAGATCAGTTTTTCTTCTTTAGTTAATGTCGATAACGATTCAGTAGTGGCTGATCTTTTATCGGCAGTTGAAGTTTCAGATTTTGTCGCTGTTGTTTCTTTATTGGATGTAGTTGTTGATTTCTTTTTCTCCTCTGCCAGTCTTTTCTTCTCTTCTGCGGCTCTTTTAGCTTCAGCTTTACGAATTTCTTCAGCAATTTTATTTGCAATTTTATTGTTCAAGTCATTCGCCTTTTTCTGTTGAAGTTTTAAATCGGTACGAAGTTTCTTTTCTTTTTTTTGCAAATCGGTCAGAAGCACTTTTTCCTTTTTCTGATCTTTGGTTAATTTAGTTGCCTCTATTTCTTTTTGTTTTACAACTTCAACTTTTGTGTTTCTGTGTTTGTTCAAGCTATCCGATTTTTGGACAATTTGAGTTTTTACATTGTCGATCTGACGAATTTGATGTTTGCGATAGTCGGTATATTCTTTTAAATAACGAAAGCGCCTGTACGACTGGTCGAAACTTTCAGCGGAAAGTACAAACATTATTTTGGCGTAAATACTCCTGTGAATATGAGCTTCCTGAACCAGTTTGGCATAATCGGCTTTCAGTTTTTCTAATCTGTTGTCAAGCGTACGGGTTTCCTGATTTAATCTGCCCATTTCGCTATCAAGTTCATTAATTTCGACAGAGATATTCTTAATCAGAGTTTTTCTTTCATTAATGTTCTTGTTGATTATCGTAAGTTTATTAAGGGTGCTACGTTGCGATTTTTTGGTCTCATTCAACATTTTATTTGTCGATTCGAGAAGCTGAAGAGTTTGCTTGCGTTGATTTTCGAGCTCTTTTACGGTTTGCGCCTGAGCCGGAAATACACTTACTGATAAAACTGCTATGATTATAAACTTTTTGAAAGTTTGAAATTGCATATTCTTTTTAATGTTATTTATTTTTTCATTAATTGATTAATATCTGCGCGATCGTATCGCCCCGGATCGAGCGACGAAAATACAATTTTATTGTTAAAAATCACTCTCGAGATATTAAAATCACAATTTAAAGTGTTTTTTTTATCTGTTGCCATGATATTTATTTTTTGTGGAAAAACAATGCTGTCCAAAGTCACAAACCCGGAATAGTTTGCCGACATCGTGTAGTTGGTGTCTTTTGATTTAAGATCAACCCTTTCAATCCGGTAAAGAGCATTCACTTGGGTGGACTGGTTCATTTGATTGCTTTCATAAACTACCTGGTTGAACTCGTTTCCGATTGGGCTCAATTTACATTGGTCAATTTGCGGTTCTTTATCCCCGATTGTAAAAAAGCGGTTCGAAATGATTGCCTGTAAGCCGTAATAATCAACCGAAATACCAAATCGTTTTTCGAAAAACGAAAAATCTGTCGCGTACATCCGTTTGTTTAATTTATCGAATGCCCGGATGCTGTCAGGCGTAATTTCCACCTTAAACATCTCAAGCCCAAAGGCCGGCTGTATGGAAACGTGCATAACTGAATCTTTACGGATTTTACATGTTGCCGAAACATTAAACGTTCGTCCCTGTAAATTCATGGTCATATTCATTTTACTTACATTCGCTGTCGTAAATTGAGGTTCGGCTTTTTGCATTTTATCAATTAGTTCATCGACCGGGCTTTTCTCGGTCAGAGGTTTTGCTATTTGTTGTTTTGTTTTACAAGCCGTAAAAAAAACAGTTAAAAGTAAAAAAAACACTATATTTTTTTTTATCATAATATGGTTAATTTTCCTGGTAAGTTTTTTGTGTTATTTCATTCCTTTATTTTCAATTTTTAATTTTAATGTTTCCGAATCATTTCCGGTCTCTACCGATTTCTTCCACATTTCCAACGCTTTGGCTTCGTCCCCTGTTTTCCATAAAATATCGCCGTAATGTTCATAAATCACTTCAGGGTCCTGCCCTGGCTGTAAATTATCCACTGCCCGCTCAATATAAAATTTTGCCAGGGAATAATTTTCCTGTTGATAAAAAATCCAGGCATAGGTATCGAGATAGGTGCTGTTATTCGGTTCTTTTTCAACCGTTTTTGCACTCATCTTTTCTGCTTTTTTTAAATCTGTTTTTTCCTCCGAAAGGTAATATGCATAGTTATTCATTACAAATATATTATTCGGATTTATTTTTAACGCTTCCTCGTAAGCTTCAAAAGCTTGTTCCTTTTTGCCAAGTTTAAAATAGATATCGCCTATCTGAGCATAAATATCAGTTTTCAGGGCGTTTTCCTTTTCTGTAATTAACGGTAAAGCTTCCATGTTTGTTTTCAGAGCCGCTTCATACTCTTTCAGCTGAAACTGGGTTATCCCGCGATAGAAATACCACTGAGGCACTTTAGGTAAATTCTCGATAGCCCGGGCTGTAACGTCCATTAATTGCTGATAATTCCGATCCGCCAAATAAAGTTGAATGAGCTGGAACCATGTTTGTTCGTTTTTCGGATTGATATTGAGCATCGATTCCAGTTCGGAAATGGCTTCGGTATTTCGTTTCCTGAATTGAAGAAAAACGGCATAATAACCATGAACCTGTTCTTCCAACGGATAACGATCGACCAGCAATTTGAAGAGCGACTCCGTTTCATCTAATTTTACCGTGTCCTGTATCAGTTTCTGAACGTATTGCCCGAGAATGTCAATTTTTTGTTCTACAGCCAGTTGATCAATTTTTAATGCTTTTACAATTGCTTCCGTTGCTTTTTCAGGTTCATTCATTTCGTTGTAATAATCCGAAAGCGAAACATATAAATATGGATTTTCAGGATCGGAGGCCAACACTTCCCTGTATATCTCAAATGCTTTCTCCGGCATTTTTTGTTGCATGTAAATATCGCCACGAACAACCCGATAACGCGATTCGGTAGGATATTTTTGAACTAATTTGTCAATCTCGGCAATAGCTTTTTTAGGTTTATGAATCTCACGATACAAATTAAACTTTTCTATTGCAAGCGATTCATCTATGCCAGTTATGTTTTCGAGTTTATCGAAAGCAGCAATGGCTTTTTCATATTGTTTGTTTTGCTTATACAACGAAGCCAGTATCTGGTATACTTCTTCTTTAACGGGATATGTTTTTTGTAAATTCTCTGCAACGGTTATCGCTTTTCCGGGTTTATTCAACTGTGCATACGAAGTTATTAATTGTAAATTATACCACCAGTTCGAGGGATTCGATTGTATTGCTTTTTCGAAACATCGCAAAGCTTCATCATCCATATTTACTGAAGAGTAAAGTAAACCCAATTCCGATAAAACCCCGGCATCAAGCGAATCGAGCCGGTAACACATATTCATCGCCTCCAATGCCTGGTCATAAAGTCCCTCGTTTTTCAGACGTAGTCCTTCGTAAAACAAATAGTCGAACTTTTTTTGATCTGCTTCGGCCAATCGGTTGGATGTTTCACTCTTTCCAGTTGTTTTTTTAATAACCGAGCACGAACCAAACAAAATCATTATCGAAAAAACCAGAATATATCTCTTTTTAATCATCTTATTTTCAAATTATAACATCAATTAATCAACAAATCAATGTTTTCCCGTATGCCCGAATCCGCCTGCCCCGCGTTTCGTTTCGTCAAGTTCATCCACTTCTGCCCATTCTGCCTTTGCGTGAGCGGCAATTACCATTTGGCAAATCCGTTCTCCATCATTCACTTCAAAATCTTCAGCCGACAAGTTCACCAGTATTACACAAATTTCGCCCCGATAGTCGGCATCTATCGTCCCCGGCGAGTTCAATACCGTTATCCCTTTCTTAATAGCCAGCCCGCTTCGTGGACGAATTTGTGCTTCGAACCCTGCCGGAAGTTCGATGTACAATCCTGTGGGTATCAATTTTCGTTCCAATGGTTTTAGAATTACCGATGTATCGAGGTTCGCCCGTATATCCATTCCTGCCGAATGTAGAGTGGCATACTCCGGCAAAGCATGTTTTGAACGATTAACTATTTTGACTTGCATTTGTTCCGAATTTTATATTGTAAATTTTTCCGCACCTTAGCCACAAAAATACTATTTTTTATTGTTATCACTTTGCCATAGACTACGAAAAAATTATTTTTTAAGATTTTGTGAAATCTTATTCAATATTTCACATGAATTACATTTTCTTTTTTTAAGATCAATCCGTATAGGGTTAAGTCTTTTAAATAAATCTTAGATATACATAAATATACATTTTTATGTGATAAATATACATTATTTTTTCTGAAAAATTATCATTATTGAAAATTTAATGTTTTTTTATACATGATTAAAGAAATATTTCTTTAATTGTTTTCGTGCTTTCAAAAATTATAGTACTTTTGTAGCGTTTTAATAGCAATTGAAAAAATAATAGATAATAAAAAAATAATAGAATCAATTAAACAAAAAAAAAATGGCAAATTTAGATTTATCAAAGTATGGCATTTCGGGCAATTTCGAAATTGTTCACAACCCGACTTACGAAGAATTGTTTCAGGCAGAAATCGACCCTGCTAACGAAGGTTTTGAAAAAGGAGTATTAACAACTACAGGTGCAGTGTCGGTTGATACTGGTAAATTCACCGGACGTTCTCCTAAAGACAAATTCTTTGTAAAAGACGCGGTCACCGATGAACATCTGTGGTGGGATGGCACCATCAACCGCCCAACAACTCCTGAAGTGTTCGAACACTGCAAAAACCTTGTTACAAAACAACTTTCGAGCGCAAAAAAATTGTATGTAGTTGATACTTTCTGTGGCACTAACGAAGACACCCGTATGAAAGTACGTTTTATCATGGAAGTGGCATGGCAAGCTCACTTTGTGACTAACATGTTTATCCGCCCTTCACACTACGAACTGGCTAACTACGGCGAACCTGATTTTGTAACCTTGAACGGATCTAAAACAGTTAATCCAAACTGGAAAGAACAAGGCTTGAACTCCGAAGTATTTACTTTGTTTAACCTGACTACAAAAATGCAGGTTATCGGTGGTACCTGGTATGGTGGCGAGATGAAAAAAGGTATTTTTGCCCTGATGAATTATTACCTGCCATTAAAAGGTATGGCTTCAATGCACTGCTCGGCTAACGTAGGCAAAGATGGCGATGTGGCTATTTTCTTCGGTTTGTCAGGAACCGGTAAAACTACTTTGTCGGCCGACCCGAAACGTTACCTGATTGGTGACGACGAACACGGTTGGGACGACAACGGTGTATTCAACTACGAAGGTGGTTGCTATGCAAAAGTAATTGATCTTGAAAAAGACAAAGAACCTGATATCTGGAGAGCTATCCGCAGAGATGCTTTGTTGGAAAACGTAACAGTTTTGGCTGATGGAACACCTGATTATTCGGCAGCAGCTTCAAAAACTGAAAACACCCGTGTTTCTTATCCTATTTACCATATCAACAAAATTGTTTCTCCTTCACGTGCAGGACATGCTTCTAAAATCATTTACTTGTCGGCTGATGCATTCGGTGTATTGCCTCCGGTATCTATTTTGGACGAAAAATCAGCTCAATATCACTTCCTTTCAGGCTTTACTTCAAAATTAGCCGGAACCGAACGTGGTATCACCGAACCGGTTCCTTCTTTCTCACCTGCATTTGGCGAAGCATTTTTGACTTTGCACCCAACCATGTATGCAAAAACATTGATTGGCAAAGCCAAAGAACACAACGCAAAAGTTTATCTGGTGAACACAGGCTGGAATGGAACAGGAAAACGTATTTCGTTGAAAAATACACGCGCTATCATCGATGCTATCATTGACGGCTCAATTGAAGAAGCAGAAACAATCCACATTCCAATTTTGAATTTGGTGGCTCCTACAGCTTTGAACAATGTTGAAACAGAAATCCTTGATCCGCGTAACACGTATGCTGATGTTGCTGAATGGGAAACCAAAGCCAAATCGCTTGCTGCTAAATACATCAAGAACTTCGAACAATACTGCGACAACGACGATGCGAAGGCATTGATTCCTTCAGGACCACAATTGTAAGAAAGCCCCCTAAATCCCCTGATGGGGGACTTAAAATACATAATGAGCTGTTCGATGTAATTTCGGACAGCTCGTTTTATTGTCGCTATTTACCAAAAACCCTCCACGTAATTACATCTGCTATTGTTCTTTTTTTTTTAATAATCGGAACCCGTATAAACCAACATTTTAGTCAACGAAACATTTTTTCCCAGATTTTCAAAGTATTGCAATCCTTTAAATAATAACGTTGAAAATTACATAACCATAACTTTGAAATTGTACGTTTTATATAACTCATTATCATTATAATATATAAAATTTTCTTCATTTAAACAAAATGAGTTGTTCTATGCATTCAAGCAGCTCATTTTGTTGTTTCTAAAATCTTGACAAGGAGAAACATCGGCCAGTCATTCATTTCTCGATTATTTCCGAAAGAGATTGATTTTTTTTCTTTAAATTTGTGGCTTAAAATCAAAAAAAGACAAAAATATTATGGCAATTCAGTTTGGCAAAACATGGTGGGGCGAGCATTGGCTTCGTTCTCTCGAAAACGTAGATTATGACAATCGGCTTCCCCGTGGAGCTTCGTATGCCCGCAATGGCTATGTAAAAGAGGTGAAAATCAAGGAGAATATGATTAATGCCAAGGTTGCCGGAAGTCGACCAACGCCTTACAAAGTTAACCTGATTGTTCCACCTTTTTTTGAAGAGCAGGTGGAAGTATTGATGGAAGGTATAATCAAACGCCCGGCGTTGATTTCCAAATTGTTGAACCGCGAACTCGACCCCGAAATATTGACCATTGCCGAAGAAGCCGGGCTCAAAGTTTTTCCGCGCCAATGGACTGATTTTAAAATGCAATGTTCCTGTCCCGATTGGGCTGTGCCTTGCAAACACTTAGCGGCTGTAATTTACATGGTGAGCCGCGAAATTGACAACAATCCCTTCCTCGTTTTCGAAATTCATAAAGTAAATTTGTTAGATGAATTGAAAAAGCGGGGAATCTTTATTGCCGACCAAAAAAAAACCGAGATCCCGACATTAAGCACATTACTCAAAACTGCGAAGATTAACAAAGAAGTATTTGACGAAGAAAGAGCTTACGACCGAGTTGACTTTTCGCAACTTCATAACATAGCCGAAGCTCTGGTACAATTGCTACCAGATTCACCACCTTTTTATTCGTCAGGTAATTTCCGCGATAAATTTACTACACAATTTATCCGTAACACCAAGGAAGTAAAACGTGTTTTGGCTAAAAAGTTAGATATTGATGTTGTTTATCCCAGCAAAACAAACGCTTCAGAAATTAATTACCATACAACCATTTCACTGAAAGTTGATGGTAATAACAAGGTGGAAATTTCCGGCGAAAATCATTCGTTGAAGAAATTTGAAATACTTGTTCTTGCTCTATTCCGTCTGAATCCTGACCGCCTACCTGATTTTCAGCCTTCGGTTGCAGCTTTGCATAAGACTTTGTTTGCCTCATTACATTTGGTTGCTAATGGGAATATTGTTCCGCAAATTATTCAGCTTGACAACAAAGAATTTGCCATTCGGTGGATTCCGGCTCATATTGATGGAGAGGTACGTCTGTTGATAGAGAAATTCGACAAAATTCTTCCGCCAAACTTATTGCTTACTCCCAAAGTTGTACGGAAAGCAGAGCAATTACTTCCACTCGAAGGACAAACCGCAGAGTTACTTTCTATATTCATTTCCAGTTTGGTGGCTCACTTGTCGCGATCGAGTAACGGTGATTTATTCGAAGATATTTTCTTCAAAAACAAATCTTATTCATTCAGTGGAGTAGGTGAAAACGCATTGAGTGGAGGAGTAAAAGTTTGGTTAGACAGATTTCATCTTACGGCCGAGACCTACAAGCCGGTTATAACCGTGACGGAACTCGGCGACGAGATGTTCGATGTACAGATAAGCATTGAGGATACATCCAACCCCGAGCAATTGCCTATTCCGGTTTCAAACATTCTGAAGGAGAAACAATTCGAGAAACAACGTTTCAAAATTCTACAAACACTTTCTCTGCTGTCGCCATTCATTCGTGGGTTAGACGCACATATCAATCTGGGTGGAAATCATCCCATACTTTTCGACATAAAAGAGTTTTCGCCTTTCCTCATGGAGGTACTTCCGGCTGTTCGCTTGCTCGACATCAAGATATTATTGCCTAAATCGTTGCAGGAACTGCTTCGCCCAAAAACATCATTGAAAATAAAAGCATCTCCAGGTTCAGGTTTTGTACGATTGGACGACTTGCTTTCGTTCGACTGGCAAGTGGCGCTGGGCGACACGCTTATTTCGCCCGAAGAGTTCAAAAAACTGCTAAAAAATGCCACCGGACTTTTCCGCTTCAAAGAAAACTATATCTATGTGAACGAAGCGGAAATGCAAAAACTCCAGAAATTTTTTGATGGAGAAAAAACATTGAATTCGTATCAACTACTACAAACAGCTCTTTCCGAAGAGTTTGATGGTGCACCCGTTCTACTCACCGACGAAGTAAGGGATATTATACAAGAGTTAACTTCCTCCGAAGATATTCCGCTCCCGGCTGGACTGAATGCCCAACTTCGCCCATACCAACACCGTGGGTATTCATGGATGTACCGCAATAGCCGTATCGGGTTTGGAAGCATTATTGCCGACGACATGGGGTTGGGAAAAACGCTGCAAGTAATTTCTATTCTGTTGAAATTTAAAGAGGAAAATGCTCTGAACGATAAGCATCGAGCATTGGTGGTGGTGCCAACGGGTTTACTCACCAACTGGCAGACAGAAATTGCCAAGTTTGCTCCGTCAGTATCATCGCATATTTTCCACGGCGGAGCGCGTGACATAAAACTTTTTGATTCCGATGTAATGCTCACCACTTACGGCGTATTGCGCAGCGATGCCGAACTGCTAAAAAAGCATAAATGGCTGGTCATGGTGATTGATGAAGCCCAGAACATTAAAAATCATGACACGGCGCAATCCAAAGCCATTAAAAGCATTCCGGCCAATATCCGCATTGCCATGAGTGGTACGCCGGTTGAAAATCGGTTGACAGAGTTTTGGTCTATCATGGATTTTGCCAACAAAGGTTATTTGGGAAATGTGAAAACATTCAAAGCTGATTTTGCCGATCCTATTCAGGTGTTTAACGACGAACAGGTAGTGGCGAAATTCCGCAAGGTAACTTCACCTTTTATGATGCGCCGCATGAAGTCTGACAAGTCCATTATTTCCGACTTGCCCGACAAAGTAGAGCAAAACCAGTTTGCATTGCTCACCAAGCAACAAACGGCTCTTTACGAGAAAACCATGCAGGCAGCTATGGAAGAAATTGAAGGTTATAGCGATTCGGACGGGCAATCTCTGTTCAAACGGCAAGGATTAGTTCTACAAATGATTTTGGCATTGAAGCAAATATGTAATCACCCGACCAATTTCTTGAAAAATGGTAATTTCGATCCCACGATTTCAGGCAAAATGGAACTGCTTTTCGAATTGCTCGACAGCATTATCGAAGCCGGCGAAAAAGTACTAATATTTACCCAATTCCGAGAAATGGGAGACTTACTGGAACGCTTTATCACCCAACGCTTTGGAGAACGACCTATGTTTTACCACGGAGGTTGTAACGTAAATCAGCGTCAGGAAATGGTGGAACGTTTCCAACACAATCGTGCCGACAAAATTTTTATTCTCTCGCTCAAAGCTGCCGGTACAGGATTGAACCTCACCGCAGCTTCACACGTTATTCATTACGACCTTTGGTGGAATCCGGCGGTGGAAAACCAAGCCACCGACCGTGCGTATCGTATCGGTCAGAAAAAAAACGTGATGGTACATCGTATGATTACCAAAAATACTTTTGAAGAAAAGATTGA
>JAJFVH010000020.1 GCA_021371875.1 Bacteroidales bacterium | reverse complement strand
TAAGGAACAAACTTATACACCGAATTTTTGCGGTTGTGAATAACAGAATCCCTTACAGAGAAAATTATTTAAATCCATTTTTGGATTGCGCTTAATAACTAATTTTAATATAAATAATTTGGATTTAAACATAGAATTCGTGCGGCAGCGGGGTGTTCCTGTTTTACATTGGATGATTTACTCCCAGCTTCTTACTTGCCACACGAAGAATTCGTGCGGCAGCGGGGTGCAGTCTACTACTTTTGCATCCTGATGTTTGGCATAGCGTCTCGCTATGTCAAAGCCAAAAGGAAAGCTTTGCTTTCCATATTCTATTTCAATATGGAAAGCAGGAGCTTTCTTTTTAATCCGACGAAGTCCGGAGACTTTGCCGAACATTCCGCACCAGCTACATTTTGCTGAACTGGGGGATTGCATCGTGTGGCAGGTAAGTTAGCAAGTAAACAATAATCAAGAAACAAGAGTTACAATGAGTAGAAATTATAAGTTCCATAATCCAATAGGAGTCTATTTTGTTAGCTTTGCGGTTGTTGAATGGATAGATGATGCGGGAGGAAAAGGTTTATTGAATATTGTCTTGATTTGAGGCTTGTTGCCACGCGATACATAGAGTTCGCGCGGCAGCGAGGGAGTGTAAGGTTGAAGACATTTAAATACGACCCCCGCTGCCGCACGAATTCTTCGTGTGACAAGTAAGAAGCTGGGAGTAAATCATCCAATGTAAAACAGTAACACACTCCCACTTGCAAACAAGTGTGAGTGTAAGGTTGAAGACATTTAAATACGACATTATTGATGCGTTATTTTACCGTAGGAAAGTTGACCAAAAAAACATTTTCGGAAGCGCGGGTAAGCGCAGTATACATCCAGCGGTAGAAATCACTATTAATTTGCTCATCGGCCACCTGACCGGGATCGATAAACACCTTTTTCCACTGTCCACCCTGCGCTTTATGGCAAGTCACTGCATAGGCAAACTTCACTTGCAAAGCATTAAAAAACTCGTTTTCATAAATCTTTTTCACAAGCATGCGTCGTTGAGTGATTTCGGGATAGTCTTCGGCTATGGCCTGAAAAAGCTGTTGATGCATTTCGTTGCTATGCGTCGGAGAATCGGACTGAAGCAGATCCAGCCACACAAAAGCATCAATCTCCCACTCATAATCGAGCGAACGCAAAGTAATATCCACAAAACGAAAACCATACATCTCGCGCGACTTTTTCACACGCATTACTTCAAGTATATCGCCATTGGCAATGAAATCAATTTCCTTGTAAGGTTTGTTCCAGAAGTAATTGTTTTTGGTCACCATCAACAAATCGCCGTTAGTAAGCTCATCCTCTTTCATCAGCACCCGGTTACGGATGCCATTGTTGTACATATTGGCACGCTTGTTCGAACGCGTCACTACGATGGTGTCCTCCACGCCCACTCCATTATAAGCCCGCTGAATTTCATCTATCAAATCCATGCCGTTCAGATAGCGGATATCGGCAAATCCTTCCGTTTCGAAACGGGGAAATGCATCGGTCTTGTCCTCGAGCAGCATTTCGCGCAGCCGGGTAGCATTGTGCAAAATACCACTTTCCAGCGCCTGCCTCACCACATGCGTCAGGGTAAACTCATGCACCTTCAGCCCATATCCTGCCAGCTTGTCTTTTTCGAGCGCCGGACTGTGAGGCTGCATAACAGGAGGCAACTGAGCCGTATCGCCCAAAAGCAACAAACTACAACCCTCGCCGCTGTACACAAACTCAATCAAATCGTCGAGCAAGCGGCCCGAACCAAACTCGGTATCGCCACCCGTATTCGAAATCATCGATGCCTCGTCGACAATAAAGAGCGTGTGATTAAAAAGATTATCCGACAGTTGAAACCGGAATTCGGCCATCGATTTCTGGCGGTATATTTTTTTATGGATCGTGAAGGCCGGAAAACCCGAATAACCGGCAATCACTTTAGCAGCACGTCCGGTGGGCGCCATCAGCATTGTTTTTTGTTGCAAAGCATTCATTGCACGCACCAAAGCGCTTACCACCGACGTCTTTCCCGTTCCGGCATATCCCTTGAGCAGGAAAATCTTTTCCGGATCGGTGGACATCAGAAACTCGCCCAACGCATCAAGTAAAACACCCTGTTGTTCGGTAGGTTCGAATGGCAATTCGGCACGTATACTGGAGGAAATGAAGTTTTGTAACATATATGCAAAGATAAATAAATTGACCGGGAGTAATGCCGAAAACCTATTTAAAAACACAGCGAATAACAACACGCTATCAAACCTATAGACTGGATCAACAATTATTAAGATTTTCCCCTAAAATGTTGGTGTTGTTAAATATGTTATTTATCTTTGGACGGTAAAAACTAACTTTCTAATTTCTAGTTTCTATGTACACTAAGACAAAAAACACAGTTTTTTCAGAAACTATAAATCATACAAATAAAAACAGACATACCTAAAGCGGAAATATGCGCTATGACATAGCGCATACCGGAAAAGGCGTAGTGCTTATTTGGGTGTTATATGAAATTTTACGAATGAAACAGCCAAACAATCGGATGACGATTAAATCGAAATATGAAGCCTGTGGGCTTCGAAGTTGAACGAAATCAAAAAGGCAGTAGAGAAATAGCTTTATCGGAAAGCCGATTTTGCTTCCGAGCAATGATTTTCTGTAGAAAACGAAAATCAATTTCGATTTAAACGTTTGCCGATTGGATTTTATTGTGTTGGCTGTACATTCGTTCGATTTTTTACAAAAAATCTTTATCTTTAATTTTTGAACAAGAGTTCAACTCCAGCTCATATCCAACAACATATAAGCAAGAGTTGAAAGAGAAAGAAACACGCTTCGCGTGGAAACTTGTTCAAAAATAAAAAAACTATCATATACACGCCTATGCGACAATAGCCGAATTCGTGCGATTTTGGAGGTTTATCTCCCGCATTAGCTTTTGTGTTGTGCGACAGTGAATACACCCGCTATTCGACTACTGCGCTTAGCCTCGGTCGTTATGGGGCATAGTAAAAAAAGAAAAATAAATTACAACTAAAAACTGAATAAATGAAACTGAATAAAGAACAACAAGAAAAACTCATTGCTAAACTTAATGAAGTTTGGAAAAACAAGACTTGTGAAATTTGTGGGCAGAGCAACTGGATGGTTGACGATACACTTTTTGAACTTAGAGAATTTCACGGTGGTAAGACTGTTTTAGGAAGTGGAGCTATAAAACCACTAATAACTATCTCTTGTAACAAATGTTCAAATACTAAAATGATGAATGCCATTCAATTAGGACTTGTCGACCCTAATAATCCTGATGGTGTCGATAAAGTAGAAGGAGGTAGCCATGAGTGACTTTAAATTTAGCCAAGACTATGTAGTCTATAAAGCAAAAAAAGAAGGTGTTTATCCAATAAAGGAAACAGATTGGACAAGATTAAGGCGACTAATACAAGGAATAATTCCTAACAAAAGTCTTTTCCAAATTTTATCCTCAATTTCATTCGGTGTTTTTGCTTCTGCAATATTTGCATTAATTGGATTTAATACTGCTGAAAAACTTGACACTTGGGTAATGCCGACAACTTGGGTAATTTTTTCAGTTTCATTAATTGCTGGAATTGGTCTTTTAATTCTCGATAGACTTCAAAAAGAAATGATTACTTATTCTACAAATGATGTATTAACTGAAATGACTGAAATTGAAAAGTCATTCGACAAATCAGATGACGAAGATAAGTGAAAATTTACTTTCTGACTTTTCACAGTTTCGTGCTGAAAACAAATTTGGTCAAGTATTGAAAGGAGAAAATTAGAGAAATGATAGCATTAACGACTAAACAAATAAATGAAATTGCGCAAGAGATTGATTGCGGTATGCGCTGTTATCTGAATCTAAAAACAGGTAGACTAATTGCGACACCTGACTTTGAGCTGAATTTTGATGACGGGAAAGAGTTTTACGAGGAAGAACTTGAAGAACTTGAAAATAACTGGGGCGACTATGCAGAAATTGAGAGACCTCATTCAAGTGACAGCTTTAAGTTTATGGTTGACTTTGCTGAACAACTTAAAGACGGAAATAGACTTAAAGACAGATTATTCGATGCACTAAACAAGAATAAACCTTTTAGCCGGTTTAAGTTCGAAATTGACAATTCAGGAGAATTCAGACAAAAATGGTTTGACTTCAAGCAAGCGAAACTCGAAAATTGGGTAACTGAGAAACTTAAGGAAATTCAAAACGACTAAAATAAAACCAAACTACGACCGCATAATACGCTTATTGGCATTGGCTGGCTGACGTGCATTCAGGCAGTTTTGCTCCCGCATTCACTTTGTCTCGCCATAGGCGAGACAGCGAACGCTCCAGCAAACCGATAAATGACCATAGCCTCGTGCATTATGGCCAATACTAAAAATAAAAATACAGATAAAATACGAATAAAATATAGATATTTGAATGAGTTTGATTATCTTTGTTCGAATAAAATACGAATAAATTATGGATAAATTTCAAAACAAGCTGAATTTCAATTTTAGCACAAACCAACAGATAATCAAAAAAATAAGTTTCATTGACTCGTTTAGAGGCAAATGGAATCTTATGGAACAGAAAGAAAACAATTATCTGAAAGAACTTCGGAGAATTGCGACTATAGAATCAATCGGTTCTTCAACAAGAATCGAAGGAGTTCAGTTAACTGACAATGAAATCAAAGAACTTCTTGAAAACATAGAGATTACAAAACTTGTAACAAGAGACCAACAAGAAGTAGTCGGATATTTTGATGTTCTTGAAATAATTTATGAAAGTTATCCTGACATTCGGATTTCCAAGAATTACATTCAACAATTACACCAAAGACTGTTGAAATACAGTGATAAAGACGACAGACACAGGGGGAACTATAAAAATTTATCAAATAAAGTCGTTGCAAACTATCCGGACGGCACTCAAAAGGTGATTTTTAATACGAGTGAACCTCACCTGGTTGAAAGTGAAATGAATGAACTAATTGACTGGACAAACCAAGAATTAGAAAACAATGAAATACACCAATTAATCATAATAGCTTTGTTTATCTATGAATTTTTATCAATTCACCCTTTTCAAGACGGTAATGGACGGCTTTCAAGACTTCTGACAAATTTACTTCTACTTAAAAACGATTATCTGTTTATTCAATATGTATCATTTGAAAATTTAATTGAACAGAAGAAAAAGACTTACTACGAAGCTCTTATGGATGGACAAAAAGACAGAAACACTGAAAATGAAAAAATAAATGCCTGGGTTCTTTTCTTTTTAGACTCTTTGGAAACGCTAATCCACAGATTAGAACAAAAGTACGACCTATTTAAGTCAAAAGGAGGTTATTTGAGCGAAAGGCAGAAAAAAATTATGGATTTTATCTCCTCAAATCAACCCATTAGACTTACAGACTTAGTTCAATCAATGCCTGAAATTTCAAGTCATACATTGAAAAAAGACTTATTATATTTAAAAACGGAGCAATTTATCGACTCAATTGGCAAATATAAAGGAACGAGTTACATAACGAAGGAGAAATAATGTACAGGCCATAATACTTATGCTTCCTGCGGTCGGAACGACCCAGCCCCGAATTACGGGGTAAACAAGGAAGCATCGGTTGAACCGTATTTCCTTTTAGGCAGGGCTGTTAAGTTCTTGCAAATATTTTATTACAATCGACGATCAAGCAAATGACATCAACGATCAAACAAATGGCATCGAAGGTCAATACATACGATGCTGATGTTAAAACAACTGCTGCTGACGTTAAAACAATTGATATCGACGATCAAACAAATGGCATCGACGCTCAAACAAATGACATCGAAGGTCAATACAATAGCAATCGACGGTCAATACAATGACGTCTGACAACGTTACAATGGTAATCGAAGGTAGTTACAATAGCAATCGACGGTCAATACAATAGCTTCTGACAACGTTACAATGACATCGAAGGTCAATACAATAGCAATCGAAGGTCAATACATACGTCGCTCAACGTATTACATACGTCGCTCAACGTGTTACATACGGCTCATCCTGTCCCCGGTCTCCGATCAAGACTTCGCTATCTGCCTTCAGTAAACCACCACTTGCGCCATCTCCAGTCTCCGGTCTCCGGTCTCCGGACAAGACCTTTGACTTTAGACCCTTGACTTTCGTCATTAGACTTTAGACCTCTGACTTTAGACATTAGACCGCCTGTGCCTGTGCCTCTGCCTGTGCCTGAATTTCAACAGTTCAACGATTCAACAGTTCAACAAATATCTGAAACCTTCGACTTTAGACATTAGACCCTTGACTTTAGACCTTAAAGCAGCCTGCAAAGCCCCACATTTCGAAATAAAATTGCTATTTTTGTATCTTTAAACAAACAGTCGTGAAATTCGTTTCATTCGAACAATTCGTAACTTATATGAAAAAACTAACCCTCGCATTTATGACAACAGTTTTATTAGCATGCGGCAGCCAGAAAAGCGCTACACCTGCTATCGAAGATTTCACTTATTCGGTAGATAAATTTGCCGATATAGAAATCCTGCGTTATCGCGTTCCTGATTTTGAATCCTTGAGTCTGAAACAGAAAGAGCTTATTTATTATCTCAACCAGGCAGCCCTCGAAGGACGTGATATTCTTTACGACCAGAACAACAAGTACAATCTGGCCGTTCGTCGCACCCTCGAATCGGTGTACGAAAACTATAAAGGGGATCGTAATTCGGAACAATTCGGACAACTTACTACTTATCTGAAACGTGTATGGATGGGCAACGGTATTCACCATCATTATTCCGAAGATAAGTTTACGCCTGAGTTCACAAAAGAATTTTTTGCCGAAGCAGTGAAATCGCTCAAGGCAGAGGAGCTTGCAGCAGTGTTGCTGCCCGGCGAAACAGCCGATGACCTTATCCAACAACTTACTCCGGTGATTTTCGACCCTGCGCTCTATCCCAAACGGACCAATCAGGCCGACGGCGTGGATTTGATCCTCACTTCGGGCAACAACTATTATGGCGAAGGCGTGACACAGCCCGAAGTGGAAGCTTTTTATGCCAACATGAAAGACCCAAACGACAGCACTCCTATTTCGTACGGGCTGAACAGCAAACTTGTAAAAGAAAACGGCAAGCTTGTAGAAAAGACATATAAAGTAGGCGGACTTTACACACAAGCCATCGAACGCATCGTGGGCTGGCTCGAAAAGGCAGTGACAGTAGCCGAAAACGATCAGCAAAAAGAAGTGATCAAGAGTTTGATAAGCTTTTACAAAACCGGCGACCTGAACACCTACGATGAGTATTCGATTAAATGGGTGGAAGACCTGAACTCGCAGGTCGACTTCGTGAACGGATTTACCGAAACCTATGGCGACCCACTGGGCATGAAAGCAAGCTGGGAATCCATCGTTAACTTCAAAAACGTAGAAGCTACAAAACGCACCCAAACCATAAGTGCCAACGCACAATGGTTCGAGGACAACTCGCCTATCGATCCGAAATTCAAAAAAGAAAAAGTAAAAGGCGTTTCGGCCAAGGTGATAACGGCTGCCATCCTTGCCGGCGATTGTTATCCTGCCACTCCTATCGGTGTGAACCTGCCCAATGCCAACTGGATTCGTGCCGAACACGGATCGAAATCGGTGACCATCGAAAACATCACCGAAGCTTACGATCAGGCTTCGCTGGGCAATGGCTTTGCCGAAGAATTTATGTGGAGCGATACCGAACGCCAGCGTGCCAAAGATTTTGCATCGATCACCAACAACCTGCACACCGACCTTCATGAATGTCTTGGTCACGGTTCGGGCAAGCTCCTTCCGGGTGTCGATCCTGATGCGCTGAAAGCCTACGGTTCCACAATAGAAGAAGCACGTGCCGACCTCTTCGGACTGTATTATATGGCCGATCCGAAGATAGTGGAACTTGGTCTTTTGCCCGATAAAGAAGCTTACAAAGCCGAATATTATCAATTTATAATGAATGGATTGATGACGCAGCTCACCCGCATTCAACCCGGAAAAAACATTGAAGAAGCGCACATGCGCAACCGTCAGTTGATTGCTGCATGGGTGTACGAAAAAGGAAAAGCCGACAAAGTGATAGAAATGAAAAAACGCGATGGTGAAACTTTCGTTGTAGTGAACGATTACCAAAAACTACGCACCTTGTTCGGACAACTTCTGGCCGAAATACAACGCATCCGCTCAACAGGCGATTTCGAAGGTGGTAAAAAACTGGTGGAAGCTTATGCCGTAAAGGTGGATCAAACATTACATGCCGAAGTGCTCGACCGCTACAAGAAACTGAACCTTGCGCCTTACCGCGGTTTCGTTAATCCGGTTTACAGTTTGGTGAAAGATGCTTCGGGCAAAATTACCGATGTCAAAATAAGCTATGACGAGAACTATGTAGATCAGCACCTGCGTTATTCCAAAGAGTATTCGAGTCTGCCTACATTCAATTGAAAGAATAGTAAAAATGCGAATCGGACGAAAGCCGGTTCGCATTTTCTATAATCGTCATCTTGAGATTTTTGAATTTTAAAATCTCACACCAACTCTCAAATCAACATAATGCAACCTGATACGTTCAGGCTCATTGAATCGTGGATACGAAGTGTAACTGTATTCCAATTTGGCAAAGTATTTTAATCGGGTGGCAGTGTTTAAATTCACGCCCAGATCAAACTGAGTCTGATGACCGAAAAGCGAACCTTCCGTGCCGGTTATTCGCATATTGTTCAGTAATAATCCATATCCTACAAATGGTGTCAGTCGGGTATTTTTAGTAAGTTCATGCCGAACAGTCCAACCATAATTCAGTATATGTACACTTTTTGAATCACTGTTGTCCGCCATCATTACCGTATAGCCCAAAGGGACAGTGATAAAAGATTTGGCTTTTTTACCATCGAAACCACTTAATTGCCAGGCATAATCGAACAACATTCCGTATCCATTCGTCGACCGGTTGAGAATATTTGATTGTGCAAAGATGTTACGATAACCTATTTCAAAACTATACTGCTTTGGAATTTTTATCAAAGTTTGTTCCTGAGCGGAAAGATTGAAAGTTATAAATAAAACGATTGAGAAAATGATCGTATTTTTTTTCATAAAAAATTATTTTCGAGAGAAATATAAAATCTATTCATCTGATAACTAATCCGTTTCATAAACAATGAAAGTTATCGGATGGGGTTACAAAATTTGATTTGCCAACATTTTAGCCTGTTTCACCCGATCGGACATGCCTATTCCATCTCGGAAACTGCCGGCCAGTATTAATCCCGGGAAGTCCCGTTCCACCTTGTCAATCGATTCAAGACGTTTTTCGGTTTTTATGTCATATTGCGCAATAGCATGTTTATACCGGTGGATACGCAATAAATCGGGTTCAGTTTCAACCTTCATGGTAATGCGCAGTTCATCGCGCACCAATTGTGAGATTTCTTCGTCGGTCATTCCCAGTATTTCCGGTTTATTAATGCCTCCCATAAAAACAGAAAGCAAAGCGCCGTTTTCAGGACTGCGTCCTTTAAAAATAGCAGAAGGAAAAAGCACACCCAGCGCTTTCCGTTCTTCTTTCGAGGGAACCAATCCTCCAAAAGCATCCAACTCTATGCCCGTCCATTTTTCATATCCCACGGCAACCTGAATTACGGGTGCATAAGTCGTTTCGGCCAAATGTTCCATGAGTCTTTCATCAACAAAAGGTAACAAAGCAGGCAAAGCATAACCTCCAACCGTAGTAACCACTTTGGAAGAAAAAATTTCGTATTTCTCCCCCGATAAGTCCGTAAATGTTGTACTGTAATCCTTGCCAGTAGGGTTGATTTTAGTTTGCCTGCAACTCGTTATTAATTGATCTGGCCCAATTTCAAGAGTCAATGCGTCAATCAGACTTTTCAAACCGCCCCTAACCGAAAATACTTCACGGGTGATTTTGTGTGCATGCGAGTGCGGTTGCATCTTAACTCCTTTGTGCTTGGCAATGGTTCCACGTACAAAACCACCATAATTATTCTCCAAAGCATATAATTTAGGTAAAGTATGTCTGGTAATCAACTTATTGGGATCGCCCGCATAAACGCCCGATAAGAAAGGATCGACAGCATAATCGAGGAAACTTTTACCAAGCCGGCGCACCACGAGTTCAGCCACCGGTTCGTCGGGATAGCCGCCTGCTTTACGGAAAGGTTCACCCAAAATACGGAATTTATCAGCGAGAGTGAACAACGGGGTTTTTACGGCCGAAATAAGCCCGGATGGTAAAGCCTCCCATTTAGTTTTTTTCCAGATATAACGTTTATGTGCTTGCTTTCCAGCCGTTTCGAGTTCACATTTATCACGCAGTTCTTCGAACAATTCAACTATTTCCAACGAGCCCAATACGCCGGTCGAAGGTCCGGTTTCGTAAGTGAATCCATTTTCAGTAACGGAATTGATAACCCCTCCGGTTCGGTTGCTTTGTTCAATGACCAACACATTTTTTCCTGCTTTTTTTAAATAATAAGCCAGTGTCAAACCCGTGAGTCCGGCACCAATAATCACTACATCTTTTTCAATTGTTTTCATCGGATTTAACTATAAATTCATAAAACATTTTAATCAGGTTTTTATCGCTTTCGGGTATTTTTATCCTGCAAATATCTTTTATTCCTATTTCGTTCAAAGCGTAAGGAATTATTTCGGTATCCAAATCGTATTTCGTTTCCAGATTTTCATTGATAAAACTAAGTGGAACAATGATTACCTGATCAATTCCTTGTTTGTGAAGCTCCTTTAAATGATCGAGCGTGTAAGGCTTCGTCCACTCGATATTACCGATTTTTGATTGATAACTGACAGAATGGGGTAAATTGAGTCCTTCCGAAATCAATTTAGCCGAGACATTCAGCTTCTCGACATATAAATCGCCCCGCTTGATAAACGATTGCGGAATAGCGTGGGCGCTGAATAACAAATAAGGATTTTGATAAGATTTTTCTTTGATTTTTTGAGTTATTTGTGTTGTCCAAAAAGTAATAAAATGCTCGTTATCAAAATAATCTTCAATAAACAGAAAGTCAATATCGGGAAATTTCAATTTTAACTTTTCCACGTCCGTTTTCACACTTCCCGTTGTTGAAAAACTTGCCTGCGGATACATCGAAATAATAGTAATCTCTTTTATGCCTGAATGATACAGCCCGGAAACCAATTCCTGAATAAATGGCTGTGAATAGGAATACACACTGTGAACCGTATAATCGTCTGGCAACAAAACCTTTAATTCGGCTGCTGCTTTATCCATCGATGCAAACAATGGCGAACCGCCAATCATCCGGTATTTTTTCCAGGATGATTTATAGCGCATAGTGCTGATGATTGTCGAAACAATCGACCGCACAAAAGCCGGAGCGTAAATAATAGCTTTATCACTAAACATGCGTTTCAGAAAGACTTTCATCCCTTTTTCCGAAACCGGAGCTCCCATATTGGCCAGTAAAACTGCTTTCATTTTTGAATCACGAATTACGCGAATTAAATAGTCGTTGAATATTTGTTGGCAGCAGGGACAAAGTTCGGATCGAAAGCCACAGCTACATTCCTGACAACCAACATACCTGCATCTGTCACCCGAAGCGTAGTACCGGTGAACTCAACCAGCTTATCCTCGATCAGTGTTGCAATTTTTGATTTATCGAACTTTGTAATTGCTAAAAACTCCTGAAGAGAACAAGTATGATTTTCTGCTATTTCAACAAAATCAATGGTTCCGTTACACATGATTTCATTAATCGTATCACGGATTAATATATCTTCTTCCGTCAGTATATAACCGCGTTCCACAGCCAGCGAATTAGTCTCGATTGCATCCATATATTGATCTAACTGTTTGATATTTTGTGCGAAACAGCCGTTTAACTGGCTGATACCCGAGGCTCCGAAAGCGTAGACCTGCCCTGTTGTTTTTTTGGTATTATAACCCTGAAAATTGCGGTGTAGTTTCTTGTTGTGTTTGGCTATCGCCAGCTCATCATCTTGTTTGGCAAAATGGTCCATACCGATTACTTCATAACCATTCTTTACCAAATGATTGATACTGTGCACCAACATTTGCAACTTTTCGTCGGGCGAGGGAAATGTGTACTTATCCATTAATTTTTGCGCCGAATTAAACCACGGAATATGCGCATACGAAAAAGTAGCAATTCTGTCGGGCTGAAGTTGAATCGCCTGTTGAATATTCTCCTGAAACGATGCAGGCGTTTGTAAAGGCAATCCATACACTAAATCGAGATTCAAACCTTTAAAACCCTTATTTTTCATGTAAGCAAGCATTTCACCCACATCGTGTTTAGGAGCTTTGCGGTTAATGGCATCGAGCACATCGATATGAAAATCCTGAATACCCAAGCTGATGCGGTTAAAACCGATTGCAGCAAGTGTATCCACATCTTCAAAATCGAGATATGCCGGACTGCATTCCATAGCAATCTCGGCAAAGTCGGCAAATGCAAACTCTGATTTCAAAACATCCATCACCTCCTTCACATATCCGGGATTGATGGAATTCGGAGTGCCCCCACCCCAACTCACCTGCGTTACAACCCGCTTTTTATCAATAAATTGAGCAATATATGTGATTTCTTTTTTCAAACAATCAATATATTTTCGTATTTTCTCCTCGCTTTGAAACAATGCGGTATTACAACCGCAAAAATGGCAACGTTGCGTGCAAAAAGGAATGTGAATGTAAATTGAAATGTTCTCCGGTTGCGCGTTGTTCGATATTTTTATTTGTTCAACAAAATCCTGCCCTGTGAAATTGGTATGAAACGATGTAGCCGGAGGATAACTGGTATACCGCGGAACCGGAATATTATATTTTTGAAATAAACTTTCTGAAATTTCCATTTTGAACGTTTTTTAATTGACTTCAATCGTTTTTTTGCGCGGTAAAGCGTATAAAAGAAGTATAAATGTAAGCGCCGAAATGATTGCCTCGGCGCTGAACAAGCCGCTGTAACCAAATTCGTGGGCAATTTTTCCACTCAAAGTCGCCACCAGCAAGCTTCCGATATGCGTGATAACAATTTGAATGGTAAAATCCGTTCCTTCGCGCCCTTTGCGAACCGAATCCATGGAAATGGTATAAATGCCGACCGTTGACAAGCCGTAAGCACACCAAACCAGTCCCACTCCAATGTATAAAGCTGTTACCGAAGGTTCGATGCCGGAAATAACGCGAAAATATATTCCGGCAATCAAGCTCATGGTCAGGAATATAAAAAGCGCCGAACGGCGTCCGGTTTTCTTCATTAGAAATCCGCCGAACAACGTTGAGAACGCTGCTGTTAAAGTCCCGAATATCCCCGACATAAACGCTATTTGTTTTACATCATAGCCCAAATCGACCAAATAGGGTTTAAGCATTGCCATGATGCCTATAATGCCTGAATAATAAAAAATCAATACCAGAATTTGTTTCAGCTTTCCTTTCTGGTTGAAGAACGAAAGAATGTCTTTGAGCGTAACACGATCTTTTTTTATATTTTCGAGTGGAATTTCCTTTCGGGAGAAAAACAAAGGCAATACGGCAAGCAACACAAATACAGCCAATAAGATAAGTACATTCGACCAACCAAAATAATGATAAGCCACCAGCAACACGCCGGTTCCGAAAAATGAACCGATAAAGCTCCCTCCCGATTGCATGCTGTTACCCAAACTTCGCTCCGAAGGTTTTAACGACAAAATGGCATAAATATCGACGGCAATATCCTGTGTGGCAGAAACAACAAAAGCAATGATAACCAGAACAATGATCAGCTTAAAGTCGGTTTGCAAATCGAAAAAGGCAATGGAAAGTATAACCAGCGCGTAAAATGCCTCCGATATAAATATCAAACGTTTCAGGTCTTTGGTGGTTCGTGCCTTGTTATCGACCAGCGGCGCCCACAGAAACTTCAATGTCCAAGGCAGTTTTATTAATTGCAACAAACCTATGGACGAAAGTGAATAGTTTTCCTGACGCATAATGACCGGAACCACCGTGGAGAAAAAACTCATCGGTATCGACTGCGCAATATACAGACTAAACAAGAGTGGAAATTTATGCCAGTTTTTTTCGTTCATGCTATCAGAATTTTAATGCCAGTTTCACCCCTATTTGCATGGGTTTACCTGTTTGAACGTATTGATTTACAGATGATGATGAAATCAAATAAGCATGATATTTTGTTGAAGTAAGATTTGTACCCCAAATATCAAATTGAACATTTTTTTTGATGAAACTTATCCTGGCATCAAAAGTATTATAATAATCCTGTTTTGCCGAATTCGAATCATTCCAATAAATACTACCTGTACCTTTGTACATTACACTAAACACTAACTTATCAATCAAATCGGGTTGTATAACATTAAAAGTCTTTCGCATTTGAGCCGAAACTGTATGGCGGGGTACGTATGGAATAAAGTTTCCCGAATAGTCAGTTGTTGCATTCAGAAAATATTCGGTATAACGTGCTTCGGTAAAACCATAGACCGACATTAATTCAAAACCATAAAATGAAGCTGTATTTGCCGACAGCTCAAGCCCTTTACTTTCGGAGCGTCCAGCATTCTTAATCATATTTCCACCGGTTACCAACTGTTTTGTTACCTGTTGATTTTTCCATTCGATTAAAAATAACGATGCCTCAACAAATAGTTTACCATTAAATAAATCAGATTTAGCTCCTATTTCGTAATTCCAACTATATTCCGAATCAAAATTAATATCCTCCGGTTTCTCAAAAGTATTATTAAATCCACCTGTTTTATATCCTTTGGCAACTAAACCGTAAACATTTGTATTTCCTATCTTATAATTCACCGATAGTTTTGGTAATAATACCATTGAATTCAATGTTTTGTAGGTTGTATCCACCTTGTGAAAGGTAGCGGTAGTCCGTATGGAATCGTAGGAATAATCCATTTTGTCAATTTCTCCATCCATCCTAATTCCAGCCGTAATATTCATGTTTTTCACAGGAAAATCCTTCAAAGTAGACTGATGGAAAATAGCTGCACCACCAATAAAATGATCGTAATTTTTATCGGATACATATTTTCTTTTATAATAACTCACTCCTACTTCGCTGTTGAACTGCTGAATAAAACCGTAAGCGCCAAACAACCAGTTATACTTTTTATCGTTTTTTGATTGAATTACAAATTCTTCCGATAACATGTGCTGTTTTTGCTTTTGCGTGGCAAAATAGAGTGAATCTTTGCTGAAATCCTGATCTATATATTGTTTGTCAGATAAATACTGATAAGATGTGGTAGACGTAATATCAAATGTCTTTCCTCTGTATTTCAGTAACAATGCATCGGATAAAAGATTTCGGTCGTAACCACTTTCCTGATTGTAATTGATTTTACCTACAGAATCTTTAGCCGAATAATAAAGAGCGTAAGGATAACCCCCTTGAATGCTGTGCTCGAAGCTCAGGATATTCTCAATCGAGAAACGATCAGTCACATTCCATATCAAACGGTTGCGTAATCCATACGAATCCAGCTTATCTACTTGTTTATTCAAAAAATTATTTGTAAAAAAACCATCATTATGCCGGTAGTTCAAAGCCAACGACCAGGCAAACTGATCATTCGGCTGGGCGTAATGTCCAACGTTAAGCAAATAACTTCCGTAAGTCCCGGCTTGTATATTCAAATCCGTTCCCTGGTAATTCAGGGGCGATTTGGTAAGGATATTCACAATGCCGCCCATCGTATTGCGTCCGTATTGCGTTCCTTGCGGACCACGCAACACTTCGATGCGGTTGATATCGAAGAAATCGAAGTTGAAGGCTGCCTTTTCGAAATAAGGAACATGGTCAACATAAAGTCCTACAGAAGGTGAGTTAGTTCTGGAACCCACTCCACGGATGTAAATGGGCGAAGTAAGTTTTGAACCATAATCGGGCATAAAAAGATTGGCAACCGTGGATGTAACATCGGTCAGCGAATTGATGCCGAGCGCTTCGATTTGTTTCGACGAAATAATTGAGACTGAATTGGGTATGGTTTTGAGTTTTGAATTGTTGCGCGAAGCCTGTACCACTATTTCATTTAACCCGATCGAATCTATTTTTTCCATCGGAATATTCTTTGCGTTTATTTGATTAAAAACAGAAAGGAAACAGCATATTATTGAAATTTTTATCGTGATATTCATCTTTATAATTGAATGTATCTTGTAAGATAAAAATCGTTTCCGATCATTAACTACATGATAATGAATAAAAAAAACAGCTATATTCTCACGTCTGAGCGTAAAATGAACTATTTATGTTAGAATGGGAGAATCAATATCGTTTTGAAAAAAAAGATATTACGTTGAAAAGTCAACAAATAGCAGGAGGAGGACGCGAAAATAACTTGGATAAAAGCCCTTGGTTTGTTTCTAATAACAGACAGGGAAAAATAATAACCGACGAATCGGCAGGAGGAGCAGACAATGATTGTGTTTCACAAATATCACCTGTTTGATTTATATAGTTTTGGAAATGAGCAATTGCATGATTCGAGTCAACGGTTGGCTGCGTATATACGATAATTTGCGCCGACTCAACTTCATGTTTTTCCAACCGGTGATGCACGGGCGCCAATAAGCATGCGAAATACCCCAACAACATAAGTATCTGAGGTATAAACGAAGCAAATATCGCATTATCGAACATCAACATAATACAGGCATTTACAACAACATTTCATTTTGAGCCTCTCATGGGACTCGAACCCGCGACCTATTCATTACGAATGAATTGCTCTACCAACTGAGCTAAAGAGGCAATTAATTTACAGCTTTAAAGCGGGTGCAAATATACGTTTTTTTTTGTTTCCAAAAGCCGGATATAAAAAAAATATCAGGCAAACTCAACATGATTTGCCTGACATTGTTTTTGAGCTTTCTAAAAAGAACTGATCTGCTTTCTCATCGTTCAAAAAAATTAACCTTATCATGAAGATGTTTGTTCCGATTCCTGAATAATGATTCAAGGTAAGTATTCGTTATTGCTCTTGCAATTAAACGCAGCATATCACTTTTGAATAATTCTAACTCTTCTGCATCAACGCCCTTGTTTTCGAGTTGATAAAGTTTAATTTTATCTCTTTTCGCTTCAAGCAGATTCTCGAGGTCGTAACAAGCAATTTTTCGTTCGTTTAACTGAATGACCCACGTATCTATATCCTCTTTCAAATTCAAAATCACTTGTTGTGCATCCTTGCGGATAGCATCCTTGTAAACAACTAAGGTTGACTGATTCAACCGTTTAATCTGAAGTTCAAGTTCCAAATAAATCTGATTTAATTCAAGTTTTGACATAATATTCTGATTTTAAGATTATTGTTTAACTATCAAAACAATTCAAACTTTATTAATAAAACAATTTAGACACTTTATAGTTTGCTGTTTTTATCAAATGAAAGTATAAAGTAAATTAATTTTATTCATAGATTGTCAAGTAATTGTTCAACGGGTAAAAAATATAATCATTTATAAATATGATTTTAATTTATAATACATTTTGAGTACTTTTGTCAAACATGTCAGGATAAAAAATCAATAATTATTCATGTCCGATACTTACAAAACCATCGCCGCTTCCACCGAAGGTATTTACAAAGAAAAAGGAAGTAAATTTCTGTCGTTTGCCATCCCTGTACACGATGTGGAGGAAGTGAAGGAAATTGTGAAAGATTACCGCAGGCAATTTTACGATGCGCGCCATGTATGTTATGCCTACATGCTCGGAGCAGAACGGAAAAACTGGCGGGCCAACGATGACGGCGAACCGGCCGGCACTGCCGGCCGGCCGATTATTGGACAAATTAATTCCCGTGAATTGACGAATATACTGGTTATCGTGGTGCGATATTTTGGCGGGATTTTGCTCGGAACCGGCGGATTAGTCTCAGCTTACAAAGAAGCGGCTGCCGATGCGCTTAACCGAGCGGAAATAATAGAGAAAACCGTCGATGAAATGATTTCCATCAATTTCGATTATGTCATGATAAACGATGTTATGCGCGTAATCAAAGAGACGAATCCTCATATCATTCATCAGACATTTGACAACCAATGTACCATGCAACTCTCTATTCATAAACAAGATGCTCCGGTTTTCCTGTCAAAATTGGAAAAAATAACCGGACTTACGATTCAAGAATAAAAAAAATGATTATCCGCAAAAGCTCCTAAAGTTTCAAATAATATATTTCGGTGCACTGCACCTTTATTTTTATTTGGGATATTATTTCTACCAATATAACGGTGCGCTGCACCTGCCAACAAAGGGACAGAGTCCCGATATATTGGTAGAAAATACAAGCAGGAAAAGCACAAAGGTGCAGCGCACCGAAATATAAATTAGGACACATTGCGGATAATCATATAAAAAAATATGGAATCAAAAATCCTTTATAATATCGGTTGACGAATATATCGCCGCACAGCCCGAAAGTATAAGAGGTCTTTTGGAAGAACTCAGGCAAATTATTAAACAAGCAGCTCCAACAGCAAGTGAAGTAATCAGTTACGGTATGCCGGCGTACAAACTAAACGAAGTTTTGGTATACTTTGCCGCCAACAAACAACATATTGGCTTTTATCCGACGGCTACTCCCATCGTGGTTTTCAAAGACGAACTGGCAAGCTGTAAAAACCTCCAAAGGAACCATTCGGTTTCCTATTAAAAACGGGATTCCGGCAACATTGGTAACCAAAATTGTAGAATTCAGGGTGAACGAAGATAAAGGGAAAACGATAGCAAAAAAAGGAAGAAAAAATAAACAATAAAGGTCAAAAAATGCTTTATTTTTTCCAAAATTTCAACTATCTTTGTTGTCGAGAAAAATGAATACAAGGAATTACAAATATTTTTTCGATCAGGACGACTTTATGCAAATAAGTTGCAAGGACGAATTGCCTTTAAAAATATGTAAACCAATATAAATCTGCGTCGGATTTGTGTTGGTTTTTTTTTGTTAGCCCCAATCACCAAAGGGAAATTTCAAGAATAAACGTTTAATGCCAACAAAATATAAAGATTTTAATGCCAAGCCCTAAAGCTTCCTTCGGGAGTCGGGTGGGCTGGATTTATTCATATACTATGAGCAACAACAGTTTAGTATCAATTGCCGATTACAGCAAAGAAGAAATTCTGGCTATTCTTAATTCGGCGGCCGATTTCGAAGCCAATCCGAACCGGAAAACATTGGATGGAAAAGTAATTGCCACCTTGTTTTTTGAACCTTCCACGCGCACACGACTTAGTTTCGAAACAGCGGTTGTTCGTTTAGGCGGCTCCATTATCGGGTTTTCGGATGCAGCCACGAGCAGTTCGTCGAAGGGTGAAACGCTGAACGACACCATTCACATGGTGAGTTGTTATGCCGACGCCATTGTAATGCGCCATCCGCTCGAAGGTGCGGCGCGTTATGCAGCGGAAGTTTCGCCCGTTCCCATAATCAATGCCGGCGACGGGGCCAACCAGCATCCATCGCAGACTTTGCTCGACCTGTATTCTATTCTGAAAACGCAGGGGACGCTTGAAAATCTGACCATTTGCCTCGTCGGCGATCTGAAATACGGTCGCACGGTGCATTCGCTGATCATGGCCATGTCGCACTTCCACCCTATTTTCAAATTCATTGCGCCCGACGAATTAAAAATGCCCGACGAATACAAAGTATTCTGCAAAAAGAACAACATTCCGTTTACCGAAGTATCCGAACTGACCGATAATTTCAACGATGCCGATATCCTGTATATGACACGCGTACAGAAAGAACGCTTTCAGGATCTGATGGAATATGAACGGGTGAAGAACGTGTATACCCTGAAAAATGCCATGCTCGAAAATACAAAACCGAATTTACGTATCCTTCATCCGCTGCCGCGCGTTTCCGAGATTGATCCGGATGTGGACGGCAACGAAAAGGCCTACTATTTCCGGCAAGCCCAAAACGGATTGTATATCAGGCAGGCAATTGTAAGCAAGGTTTTAGCCCCCTGAATCCCCCAAAGGGGGACTTTAAGAGCGCTAAATAGTCAAGTAAATATATTAAGTTACAAACAAATCTAAATATTATTCCCCTTCGGGAGATTCAGAGGCCTTATGGAAAAGAAATTAAAAGTAGCCGCACTCCGCAACGGTACCGTTATCGATCATATTCCTTCGGACAAATTATTCAAAGTAGTTTCCATTCTGCATCTGGATACTTGCCTGAATCAGATCACACTGGCAAACAACCTCGAAAGTGCAAAGATCGGATCAAAAGGACTTGTGAAAATTTCGGACCGTGCTTTGGCCGAAGATGAAACTAACAAAATCGCGTTGATTGCACCAAATGCCAAAATCAACATTATTCGGGATTTTCAGGTGGTGGAAAAACGTCCGTTGGTTCTGCCGGAAGAAATTCATGAAATCGTACAATGCAGCAATCCGAATTGTATTACCAATCATGAACCCGTTTCAACCCGCTTTCAAGTATTGAATAATAATGGGGAAACAGTGCTTAAATGTCATTATTGCGAACGTGAAGTGAAACTGGAAGAAGTGAGGATAAAATAAAACAGTCCCTAAATCCCCCGGAGGGGGACATAAAGATAGTGCTATCAATTGAAAAATGATAAAAAAAGAAAATAAAAATATTGACAATCAAAGTAACTCAAAGTCCCCCCTTGGAGGATTTAGGGGACTGGAGGTTGGTGCCGGAACTTCCCGTGTTTCATGGAAACCGGGGACTATGATTTACCCCCTGCCGGCCGTATTGATTTCGTGCGGAAGTACGGCGGAAGAATATAATTTACTGACTATTAGTTGGGTTGGAACCATTTGCTCCAACCCGCCAATGTGTTATATTTCGGTTCGCCCCGAACGGCACTCATACGAAATAATCAAACGTACCGGTGAATTTGTTATAAACCTTACCAATGAAGACATGGCCTATGCCACCGATTGGTGCGGAGTTAAAAGCGGAAAAGATTTTAATAAATTCGCAGAGATGAAGCT
>JAJFVH010000212.1 GCA_021371875.1 Bacteroidales bacterium | reverse complement strand
ATCGGCAAACATGAAAGTCGGATCAACCTGAATCGATAAATTGTCATAAGCAATCTGAAGACTTCCATGTTTGATGAACGTAATTTTCACCTCGCGATTGTGCTTTGTCTTGAAAGTATCGCTTGCGTAAGCCTCATTTTTCGCATTCAATGAGTGGAATGACAACAAAGTCATTATCAATATTGCAAATAATCTTATACTTCGTTTCATGTCGTCAATTTTTTAATTTGTGCTAAATATTTCAGTATCGATATAACAATTAAGATGGAGGATTGTTTGAGAAAAATCCGGCTGAAGGAAGCACAAAACAATGCTGTCGGAATTGGGGTGAAACTTGAAAAGTTAATTTAATTCTGACCCAAAATTTCACTAATCAGCTCTGTCATCTGTTTTCCACTGAATTGTGTCCGAAATTCGATGCTCAATTTTCCGTCAAAAAACTTTTCGGCATGTTTAATTTTTACCTTCTCTTCCTGTCTCAATTCATCCATACTAATTACATTTTTGGTTTCTACAATAAAATGCAGCTTTTGCCCGCCATCTTTAAATTTCAGAACATAGGCAAAGTCTGGCGAATAGCTTTTGCCTCCTGCAACAGGTATTTTGATGGAGTTTTTCGGAATTTTAGTAAAAACGATTACCTGATCGATATCTGATCGAATATTCGATTTTTCCAAATCGGAATCATAATACAATTCGTCGAAATAGTAATTTTGTGCTACGTCCTCTTTGGAATATAACAATCCTACTTCCGATGCCGGAATTTCCTTAATCGGCAAACCGTCATCATGGGTCAGCTTTGTTGGATGGATTGAACCGGAAACATTTTGATACTCGATACTGAATTTGTTGAACGCATTTGCCATCAAATAATATTCAAAATTTTGTTTGATTGTTCGAATGGTCTTCATGTTCAGAAAAGAGTTGATGTCAGTTCCCGAATCAATAATAGACTGATGGATGGTTTTAATTTGTACGTTGAGAACTTCTGAAAGTTCTTTTAAGAAGTCGCTGTACTTCATGGTCTTAATTTTCTCCCGATTACCTATATATGTCGGAGCAGAATCCTTCAAGATGGCTTTGCCGTCAGCTATTTCTATTTTTTTTGTCATCTCTATCAATCCACCGTCCTCAAACTTGTTATTTTCTGTCAACAAATAATTGGTAAAAAGCTCTTTGAAACTCGTTTCATTCTCAAATTTATATTCCAATACCACCTTTTCGTTGAGCTTTTCCCAAAGCTCTTTCAGTTCGCTGTATTTTTCTGTCCTAATGGAAATTTTCTTCTGTGAGTCGACAGCTTTGCGAATTTTGTTGGAATTGACACCATTGAAAATAAGTGCGTAATTCTGTTTTATGTAATCGAATCCGCCAGGTTTAAAATTATTGCTTCGAGTTATAACATTATTGTTGTCTAGCAACTTCAAAAGGTCGTCTTTATTTGTGAGATACACTTCGCATATTCTCTGAATCATCAATTCGGATAATTTGTCGGGCGCTGCATCAAGAGAAATTGCTCCCGATTTTTCGTTAATTTCATTCACCAATTTGTCCACAAAATCGCTTTCTGTGAAGTCAACAAAATAATTCAGATAAAACTGCTCATCTTTTACGCGGTTGCCATATTCGTTTACCGGCAAACGCAAGCCACGCCCCACTTCCTGCAATTTCGAAATTTCACTTCCGCTGCTTCGTAACTTGCAAATCTGAAAAACGTTGGGATTGTCCCACCCTTCGCGCAGCGTCCATTTCGAGAAAATAAACCGACGTGGATTATCCAAATCGAGAATAGCTTGCTTGTCGTGCAGGATTTCGTTGATTTCTTTTTCGATAGCTTCGTCTTTTTCGGTATTGTCTTTCGAAAAATATCCGGCATGGGTGAGCGAGAGATTTTCAAGCGTTTTTTCGAGGTACGATTTGTAATACTCGTCTGTTTCCGTAAGCAGCAATTTTTTTACCTCCTCCTGAATGGATTGTTCCAGTGTTTTTCTCAGATATCCTTCTTTGTTGCGGTATTCATCGATATTGTCAATAAAAAACAGGGTAAGAGGTTTGATTTTCACTTCTCGTGTAAGCAATTGCCTTTCGATTTCGAAATGGTATTTGATTGCTTTCTGAATCATGGTTTCCTGCAATTTTTCGGAATAGGAATAAGGATTCAGTTTATCGTCCTTTTTCATTTCCAATCCGTTGGACAGGACAACCGTACTTTTGTTCAAGTTTTCGACAAATAATTCCGTCATTTCGGGATGTACTTTGCTCAAACTTTCGTTTTTCGAAACTGAAACGGTTTTTTTGCCACTGTTTTCTATCAGTTCAAAACGAGCTTCCTTGCCGTCGGTATCAATCAATTTTACAATGGCATTTTCACCGCTTTCAAACTGAGTAATGTGTCCGATAACGCCTTTTACCAAATTTTGGTTGAAGGCCTCGACGGCCGTAAGGGTATAAACCAAATTTTCGTATTCCTGAAAAGTAGCTCCAAATCGCAAAATCAATTGAGGCTGCATTTTCTGAATGTTTTCCCAAGTTTTGTTGCCTTGAGCGAACTTATGCGGTTCGTCGATGATCATCAGCGGATGAACCGCTGCTATGGCGTCAAAGGGTACAGTGTATTTATCGAACAATCCTCTGTCGAAACTTTTTTGCATCGTATCCGAATTGATCATGCCGGCATTGATGACCATTACCTGAAGAACGTTTTTCTCGAAATTGCCAGCATTGACAAAACTGGCAACAGCCTGTGGAAAATACGATTTCTTGTTTTTGTTGCTTTTCTGGCTTTCAACCACATGCAATTGAATGGTTTTGCCATATTGCTCCTTAAAATGCTCGCGACTGCTGTCCGATTTCAGAAAGTCAATCGTACCGGCTTTGATGGACAGAGTGGGGACAACAATAACGAACTTGAATATGCCATACTGTCTGTTCAATTCGAAAATGGTCTTGGTATAAACGTACGTTTTACCGGTTCCTGTCTCCATCATGACATCGATGATGTGACTGTCGCGATTTATTTTTTCGTCACTTCCGTTTTTCGAATGTACATTCCGGATGTTTTGAAAAAAAGTCCGACCATCCGAAAAATTAAATGTCGGGTTGATATGATTTTTGTCTGTTCCCTCAGGCTGCGTCAACTCGATATTTTCAAAAACCGAACAAATGCTTTCCACTGCCTGCGTCTGATGTGTCAGATTTTTCTCAAAATTAAATCCCTTCATTGCTCAAAACTTTTTTTAAATTTTCACCCTTCTGTGTTAAACGGTATTTTTGCTTGCTGCTGTTGGGCTTGTCTGGTATGGTCAATGTTACAAATCCTCCGTCGATTGCTTTTATTAGATATTCTTTTCTAAAATACTCTCTGTCTGTAAGTTGAAGCATTTCTTGTAATTCTCTACGAGTGTGTTCATGAGTCATTACCTTTAACAAATCCTTTACTTGGTCAGAAACTTGCGGGGTAACTTGCGGGGTAACTTGCGGGGTAACTTGCGGGGTAACTTGGTCGCTGACTTGGTCGGTAACTTGGTCACGTGCCTGTTCTTCTAACGCAGATTGCACTTCTTTATCTACTGGAAAAGAAATTCTCGTAAAATTGTCCATAAAACGAAACGATTCTTTTCCGTACGCATGCAAAATACGCGGTATCCCCGAACCCAACTGCTCTACCAACTCTAAATCCCTGAATATTCGCATTAATTCTTTGTTTTTCGGAACCGATACGCCGTCAAAAAAATCTTCTTCGCTAATTCCTTCGGGTAATGAACCGGCTGAAGTAATTTCGATTCTGTCCGAAAATATTTCAAACTTTGGGGGAATCTCACGGCTGTAATCGTTATGAACCATTGCGTTTATAATCGCCTCACGCAGTGCTACTTCGTCCCATAACCTCTTTTCGATACGTTCTTTGGAGGTAATTCTGGCATAAGTGGCATTTTCGATATTGATTTTGTCCAATACGCTTTTTGTCGCTTTCACGAGCGAGCAATATCCATATTCGTTATTTTCGAGCAAATTAACTCGATCCATGCCACGATAGCGTGCCACTTTCACCGAAAGTCCGTTTTCGTCGGCCATCAAATAGGCTGCATAGTTCAATTGATTACCATCGGTAAGCAATTCAAGATTTTTTAAAAAGTTTTTGTTGAGCGGTTTCTTTTTTTCTTCATAATAAATACGCAGCTGCTCAAAAGTTAAGTCCTGACGCGGCGACGGTATGTTTCGCAAGGACGTTCGCGTTCGTTTCGAAAACAATTCTTCAATCATTTTCTGAGGCATGGGCTCGGATGCCGTTCCGATACGAATAAAGCAGCCTTTCTCGGTCATTCCGTATTTCTTTTTGAAATAAGGTTTTTCACTCCCGCCGGCCACAATAATTTTTATTACTGTCTTTTCTTCCCTTTCTTCCTCAACCACATCAAACAATCCCATAACCGAAGGTTGGATATTGTTTTTAATTCGATCTTTTATCTTGAGCATATCATGATCCACATCTTGCACTCCAACGACAGTTCCATCGTTGTCGATACCGATATAAATAATTCCGCCTTCTTTATTCAGAAAAGCAATGACTTCTTTTTCCAAATCCAATTCTTCGGAAAGTTGGCGTTTATATTCGATGCGATTTGTTTCTCTCGACATGCTGGGAATTGTTTTATTTATGTCCCTTTTTACGGCTTAATGAAAATGTTGCCCATTAAGTATATATTGCGTTTTCGATATTACCTGTCAATACCTGACTATAAAATCGATATCCAGATTCTTTTTGTTGTTAAAATGCTTTACACTTTCGGCCAACTCGCGCATGTTTTTGCTGTCAAAATGATAACCGAAAGCGATAATGCTTTTGGGATCGAAATCCTTATCGGAATCTATTTTTTCGAGCAATGCTTTCAGCGTTTCGGTTGTGAACCCCCGATTCATCAAATACAGCTTTTCGTTGCCGTAATAAGCGGTGTAGCCGCCAAAATCAATCGGCTTCAAATCTTGTGTTAGGGGAATGCCGTCGTAGGTTTTCCAGGTTACGAGCAGGGCTTTTATATCTTCTTCGGTAAGTCTTTCCACGTCAAATAATTCTTGCTGCGGATCAAAATCTTCTGCTTCGAAAAGGTAGTTTTCCCAAATCGGCACGGTCTCGAAAATCTTGAAAGTATTCTGCCTCTTGAGATTTTCGTTTTGAGCCACTTGTTTGCGCAAATTTTCTATTTCGGCTTTGGTTTCGTCGGTTGGTAATTGACTTTCCAGATCAGCAATTTTCGATTCGAGTGTTTTGTTTTTCTCGTCGAGTTCGCTGTTGATTTTATTGGCTGCCCGTATAAGCCGTTCCTTGGTTATCTCAAAAATGGTAGGTTCGGCTTTCAGTTCGTTTTTCACAAAATCGTACGCTGCTTTGTTTTTCTTCGGATCGATGGGTTCGGGCAACTGCACCAAAATAAATTTACGGTTGCCGGACACTGAGCCTGTCGAAATATCCGCATTGAGTTGCATCACAGCATTGCCAGTAGTGCCGGAACCGGCAAAGAAGTCGAGAATGATGCCGGTGTCATCAACCATACTTACTAATTTTTTAATCAAAAAAGTAGGTTTTGAATATCTGAAAATTTCTGGAGAATTAAAGAGACGATTAATTTCATTTCCTGCGTTTTGATAATTTACTTCTTTTTCATCAATTATGGAACGAGGTTTCTTTCTCACAATCTCTCCCTGATCGTTTTCTAAATAATCTTTGCGAAAAATATCAAAAAAATCATCTTCTCCTTTTCTATTTACTAATTTTCCTATTATTAGATGATTATCTTTAAGGAATTTTTCTTTTCCCCATGTCCACCTACTTTCCTCCCCTGTAGGTCTCTTTGGCAACACTTCTTTAGTAAAAAATTCTGATTTATATAAAGATACACTACCATCGTTCGGATTGACATAAATAGGATAATACATGTCAGGTCTATCTTCTCGTTTCCAGGCACCTCCTCTTTGCCTTAAACCTAAAAGTCTATATTTCCCTTTCTCGTCTTTCAAATTGTAGTCTAAAATGTCGTTATCATTTTTTTTATACCCGTCTATGAAAAGATAATCTATTTTTTTTGAAAATGTTATGATATACTCATTTTCTTGTGCAATAAACTTGCTTGATTGTGATCCTCTTGGATTACTTCTAACAATTAATTCAGCCACAAAATTCTCTTCTCCAAAAATCTCATCCATCAGCAGTCGGAGCTGTGCCACTTCGTTGTCGTCGATGGAAACGAAAATCACGCCATCGTCTTTCAGCAATTGGCGGGCAACATACAGACGCGGATACATGAACGTGAGCCAGGCACTGTGGCTGTTGCTATGGCTTTGCGTGAAGTCGAGGATACGCTTGGCCTGTTCCTCATCAACACCAGCGAGCACCTGCAGTTCTTTCACCGTGAAGCGGCGGTCGTCCTCATACACAAATCCGTCGGTTCCCGTATTGTATGGCGGATCGATGTAAATCATCTTTATTTTTTCGTGATAAGCATTTGCCAGGTGTTTCAGCACTTCCAGGTTATCGCCTTTGATGAGCAGGTTTTCGGCGTGTAGGTTTTCGGGTTTATGGTTATGCTCTTCATTTTCGCGGAGCAACGTGGAGGCTTCGTCACTTGCCAACAAACGTGCGTACGATTTCCCCAACCATTGAAGCCCATAACTTTCGGTAGAGAAATTGATTTCCTTTTGGCTCAGATTGTTCTTGAATTTTTCCAGCTGAAAATTGCCGTTTTTGTCGAAACATTGGGGAAAGTGCTTTTTCAGAATTTCCAAATCGTTGTCCGAAACCTTGATATTAGTCGTAACTGTTTGTTCGTTGCTCATTTTTCAATTTTTAGATTTTCCTGTTTGTCCAGGAAAAAAATAAATGGATATGCCTGTTCGTTAAAGCAAAAATAACAAATATTTTCTCCTATTTGTAATGATGAATATTTTCCGATTAGTTGTCAAAAAATAACTACAGAAATTCTGTATAGCGAAATTGGCGAATATCGTTTGTGGAGCATTGATTTTGCATTTTTCCAACTTTGAATTATGTTAAACTCGAAAAATAAGTTGCATTTTATTTCCAAATTATTTTTCTTTGTAAGCAAATAAAAGCGAAATTGAATTTATTAATCACAAACGGATATTGGTGGCGCCACTTACAACTCATACAGTCGTAAGGGAAAGCAGCCATGTCTTAATGTGATATAACATAATAAAAATAAAAGATAGCCTGTCGCACCTGCGACGGGCTTTTTTCGT
>JAJFVH010000197.1 GCA_021371875.1 Bacteroidales bacterium | reverse complement strand
GTAGGCATATAATATCGGTAGAAAGACATTTTCACACACATATAACACCCCGTACGGGGTGCAACAAACGAGGGTGGGCGAATAATTCTACCGATATTAAATCCCTAACGGGATTGTAGGTCGGAATACGGATAATCATTTAATAAATAATGTTTAAATGGTAAATAATATATGGAAAAAACGTGGAGATGGTTCGGTAAAAAGGATGAAATCACACTCGATATGCTTCGCCAGATAGGAGTGGAAGGAATTGTTACGGCTTTGCACGATGTACCGAATGGCGAAATTTGGACATTCGAAGCAATAACCGATTTGAAAAATTACATCGAAAGTTACGGATTACGCTGGTCGGTGGTGGAGAGTTTACCTGTTTCGGAAAGTATAAAATATGCCGGAACGGACAGAGAGCGGCTGCTCGAAAATTATAAAATTAGCTTGTCTAATCTCGGAAAAGCCGGAATCAAAACGGTTTGCTACAATTTTATGCCGGTCATTGACTGGATCCGCACCGATTTAAACCGTAAAATGGCCGATGGTACGTACACCTTGTATTTCGATAAAATCAGGTTTGCCTATTTCGATTGTTATATCCTGAACCGGACTGATGCATTCAAAGATTATACAGCCGAAGAAATGGAACAGGTAAATGAATTGAACAAGACCATAACTGATGCTGAAAAAAATGAATTAATCAATACAATTATTGTAAAAACACAAGGATTTGTAAACGAAAACTTTAAGGGTGATATTCAAAAACCGGTCGAATTGTTCAATCAACTGCTGGCTTTGTATAAAGGAATTGATAAAACACAACTTCGCGAAAACCTGAAATATTTTCTACAAAACGTGATCCCTACGGCTGAAGAATATGGCGTTAATCTGTGCATTCATCCCGATGATCCGCCTTATGCAGTTTTAGGGTTACCCCGGATTGTGTCCGGAGCCGAAGACATCGAATGGCTGTTGAAAGCTGTTGATAGTCCGAATAACGGGCTGACTTTTTGTGCCGGTTCGTTGAGTTCGGGTTTGCATAACGATGTCCCGGAACTGGCACGACAATTTTCAAAACGGACACACTTTGTCCATTTGCGAAGTACCGATGCCACTACCGATGGCAACTTTATGGAGGCTTCGCATCTTGGAGGCAGAGGGCATTTAATCGAACTTGTACGTATTTTTGAACGGGAAAATCCAGGCTTGCCCATGCGGGTCGATCATGGAAAACTGATGCTCGATGACGTTCATAAATCGTACAACCCGGGTTATTCATTTCTGGGCCGCATGTATGCTTTGGCACAGGTTTCGGGCATAATGGCCACCGTGGCAGATGAAATAAACAGAACTTAATTCTGTTTTGCTTATCTGCTATTCATGCTTGTGATCGGCAATGTTATGCTCAATAATACTGGTTTTATGCTTGAGATTGGCAATATCCTGTTCAACATCGACAAATTCATGCTCGACAATTGTAAAAGTATGCTCAATGTCGGTAATAATATGCTCGAAATCGGCGAATTCATGCTGTATAATGGCGAATTCATGCTTGACATCGGTTGATTCATGCTCGATAATTGTAGCATATAGCCTGTTTAATTGCACAAAGTAAGTTCGGTAAAAGAATAGTAAAACAAACTATAAGAAACTAATTGTAAAAAATAATATATTATGAACGAAATGTTTAGTATTGAAGGAAAAGTGGCAGTAATTACTGGTGCTGGAGGTGTTTTGGGCGGAAGTATTGCCAAAAGTTTTATTAAAGCAGGAGCCAGAGTGGTGGCTCTCGATATTCGACAAGAAAATTTGGATACACGTGTGAAAGAATTGACTGATTTGGGTGGGGAAGCTATCGGTATTGTAGGTAACGTACTCGATATTTCCAGCCTGGAAAATGTAGCCAAAGAGATTGTGGCAAAATGGGGCCGTATCGATATTTTGTTGAATATTGCCGGAGGAAATATACCGGGAGCGACACTTGCTGCCGATCAGAGCTTTTTTGATATGAATATTGCCGATTGGGAAAAAGTAACTAATCTGAATATGAATGGAACCGTTTATCCCAGTTATGTTTTTGGGAGAGTAATGGCAAGGCAAAAATCGGGGAGTATTATTAATGTTTCATCTATGGCTGCTTTTTCGGCGATTACCCGCGTACCAGGTTATTCGGCTGCTAAAACTGCTGTGAGTAATTTTACCCAATGGTTAGCCATGGAAATGGCCATGAAATATGGCGATGGAGTACGTGTAAACGCCATTGCGCCGGGCTTTTTTATTGGCGATCAAAACAGGGATGTGCTTATCAATCCCGATGGTTCGTTGACCGATCGCAGCATCAAAGTGATAGCCAAAACTCCTATGAAACGTTTTGGGGATATAAACGAACTAAACGGAGCCGTTCAATTTCTTTGTTCGCCGGCTGCCAGTTTTATTACCGGTGTTGTTTTACCGATTGATGGAGGTTTCAGTGCATTTAGCGGCGTATAAAAACAAAAAAGACGAATGAAAAGAATTACTTTTTCTGTTTCTCTTTTATTGTTTGTTATAATAAGTAATGCTCAGATACAGCAATCATTATCCTATTATGCCAACAAATGTCAGAGTTTAAAAATCGGGGCTGCTGTCGGTTCTAATTTTTATACGGTTTATGACAACGGGGATGTTTATAATCAGACCATTCAAAATAATTTCAATATTTTAGTGGCTGAAAATGAGATGAAGTTCGATGCCATGGAGCCTCAAAAAGGAGTTTTCAACTTTGCAAAAGCGGATAAACTGGTGGCGTATGCCCAAAAATACGGAATGCAAGTCCGCGGTCACACTTTATGTTGGCACAGTCAGTTACCAAGTTGGCTTACGAACGGTACCTTTACACGTTCAAGTTTACAGGCAGTTTTGAAAAATCATATAACAACCATTGTTACGAGATACAAAGGTAAAGTACAACAATGGGATGTAGTGAACGAACCTTTTAATGATTCGGGCGGGACTTTGCGTGCAAGCATCTGGCAACAGGTGATCGGGAACGATTACATCGATTCGGCTTTCGTGTGGGCGCATTGTGCCGATCCGGATGCTGAATTGTACCTGAATGATTATAGCACCGAAATGTATGGAGGTACCAAAGCCAACGCGATGTATAATCATGTAAAATCGATGAAAGACCGAAAAATCCCTGTAACGGGAGTCGGTTTTCAATGTCATTTCACTGTTAATACAATAGATTTCGGTAAATTAGACCAAAATATTAAGCGTTACGCATCGGCCGGTTTAGATGTGATTATAACTGAATTGGATATCCGGATTGCAGTGGCCGATTATAATGCCGATCGTACCAAATGGCTTGCCTATCAGGCCGAGGATTACCGGAGGATGATTCGTAGTTGTTTAGATAACCCCAATTGTAAAACATTTGTGACATGGGGCTTTACCGACAAATACTCCTGGATTCCGAATTTCACCAACAATGTTTCGGGTTATGCCTTGATTTTTGATAATTCATACATTCCAAAACCAGCCTATACGAGTATATTGAATGAATTAGCCACTGAAAGCGTAAAAACCAAGGTCGAAACTGTTGTTGAAAATCCGGAAATTAAACTGGAATTTTCTCCGAACAAAGTTCTTGTTGAGACGGATCGTCTTATAAATCAATGTCAATTGTTCAATGTTAAAGGGGAAAAAGTTTTCAGTTCACCTGTTACGAATAATTTCATCGAAATACCGGTGAACAATCTTCAGCGTGGTATTTACATCCTCAATATCCGATTAGAAAATGGTCTAATGATTTTCCGAAAATTTATAATAAATAATTAAGCGCGCCGGCTTGTAGCATAAAACCGGAAAATACAATAAGCTAATTTATTTATAATACACATAATATTACTAAAAATAAGATATAAACAGATTTATAAGCGGAAACCGGTAAAAAATATTAGTTTGATTTAATTTTTGTAACCGGTAAAAGAAAATATGTAACCAATGTAAAAGCAATAAGAAATATAATTATTTATATTTGTCTGGATAAATGTAAAATTTATATTTTAAAATTTACTCAAACAATAAGTCTGTCTTTTTTAGGAAAAAACTATAATTAGAAGTAGCAGGAAACAAATAACGGCGCAATATTTTTATTGAAATGCTATGTTAGACGGGAGTAACTTTCAAACTAAAAAGATATCCGGACATGTTTATATTTAGTACAAATTGCTTTTAAATATATTTTTTATAATTAACCGGAGTTGTGTCATTCCTTGATGCAAAACCAATTATTAACTTCTAATAAATTAATAAATCATGAGAAAATCTTTACTTTTTATTTTGTTTTTATGTATGGGTCTTATTGCAAGCGCCCAAACAAAACTTACTTTTGAAACAGATGCTATCGGTACCACAACAAATGCAGTAGCATTGTGGGATGGCGGTTCAGTGGATGTAATGGCAAATCCATACTCAACAGGGATAAACACTTCAACGAAGGTTTTGCATGTCATGAATAACAATTATTGCGCAGTTTATCTCAAGGTGGCATTACCAGCGGGGACTAAAACGGCCTATCCATACCTTACGGTAAAATACAAACTATGTTACGTTGGACCTAACGGTGGAACCGATCTTAATTATCCTAACACCGATTTTTACTCCATTCCAAGCGCTACAACTACATATGCTGATGCCGAACCAGCAATGAAATTTGCAAATGCAATTGGTTGGGGTGGTAGCGTGTCTTGGGGTACCCCGACTGTAGGAACATGGGTTCAATGCGGGTTTACTTTTTCCAGCTCTACTTTAACCGATATACCTGCCGGATATTTAGTAATTAAAATTGCAAAACCCAAATTGGAATATCTGATTGATGATGTTGAATTGGTGCCATCGCCATTATATAGTACTAATATTCTGACTGTTGAAAATTTTGAATCTAAAACAATTGATGAAGTATTAACAACAACAGGTTCTGGAGCAACTGCAAGTGTGAAAGCTGATCCTGCGGATGCAGCCAAAAAATCGGCATACATAGTGCCTACAGCTTATGGAAATTATTTGAGATTAAGCGTCGCTTTACCTACCGGTCGCGTATTATCTGATTACGATCGGTTGTATTACGATCGCTATATTGTTGCTACTTCTACTGCTTATAAACAATTTTCCATTAAAGCTAACACAACGACTATTTATGCCGATGAAGGTTACCCTTCATTAGGAACAAATAATACCTGGCAATACAAAGATGTTGATTTATCGGCTTTGGATCTGACTGCCGTTGGTAATGCCTTTAATCTCGATTTGGGTATTAATAGCGATGGAACTGGTCCAGTTCTTACATACTATCTTGATAATATAAAGTTACACTTAAAAGATGCCATTACCGGATTACAACAATCTGAAATTAATCCTTTATTTATTTACAGTACAGCCAATGCTTTCGTATTGAATCAAACAGTAGACAGTTACGAACTTTATAGCATGCAGGGCAGCAGAGTTGCCAATGGACAAAATGCTTCAAGTATAAATACATCCAATTTGAGGAATGGAATTTATATCTTGAAAGCAGTAGTAGATGGAGAAATTTTTAAGGTTAAGATTTCGAAATAGGTATTAGTTTTTAATTGAAAGAAGCAGGTTGGGAGGGATTCTTAACCTGCTTTTACCGTTTTTTAACCATAAGAAATAATCACATTGTAAGGTGTAATATAGAAATGCGCCAGTTGGGGGGGGTAAGCACGATGGTATAAATACGAAGTAAGCATCCCAAATTAGCCGTATTTTTTCAAGAAGAATAAATTCAGATCTTTGCCTGAAAAAAGCTATGTTTAGTTTAAATGAAGGGAATCGGTTTGTAGTGTGCTTACAAGGCGTTGATTTGCGTAAAGGCCTGGATGGTTTATGCGGGTTGATTAGATATTTGTCATTGAGCCCCACCAATGGAGATGTTTATGTGTTTTTAAATAAAAGTCGCACGACCCTGAAATTGCTTCATTGGGAACGTGGAGGTTTTGTGATTTATTACAAACGCATGGAAAGTGGACGTGTCAGTCATAAGATATTTCTTAAAGAAGGTACTGGTTTTCGTACAATTCGTTGGGATGAATTGGTGCTTTTTATGGAAGGGATTAGTGTAAAAATAAAACGAAGAAAACGATATAATTTTGAGTAAAATATTTGTGTACATCATTGAAATATAGTATCTTTATACTGTAAAACAATGGGAGATATACAGCAAATATTACAGGAAAACGCTTTGTTAAAAGTGCAGATTCTTTTGAAGGATGAACAAATTCTATCAAAAGATGAGCAGATTCTTTTTAAGGATGAACAGATTCTTTTAAAAGAAGAAGAGCTTAAACGTAAACAAGAGCGTATACTTTATCTGGAACGCCAGCTATTTGGTCGACGCTCAGAGAAGCGACTACCCGACTACTGCGAAGCTCAACTGTCATTATTTGACTCTGAGCAAGGGATGAAAACCTTGGAGCTTGAAACCCCTGAAATGAAGTCATTGGTTGACGAGATTATGCACAAAGCAGAAAAACGTCGTAACGCTTCAAAAGAAAAATCGACCACCAAGAAACGTTCTTATAAAGTACCGCAGAACATCGAACGCAGGGAAACTGTCGTTAATCCAGAAAACGTAGATATTAATACAATGATCAGAATCGGTCAGGACGTGAACGAACGATTAATGGTTGAACCATCGAAGTTTTGGGTAGAGCGCATCGTTAGACCTATATACAAAGAAAAGCAAGAGATACATGCCCTTACCACCACTATGGTTCAAGCTCCCCTCAAGAATGTGATATTGCCAGGGTGTATTGCAGGGGAATCGTTGCTCAGCCAAATTATCGTGGATAAATTTCTTTACCATCTTCCCGAATACCGACAAGCCAAACGTTTCAAAGATCTTGGATTAGAAATAACCACTTCCAGTATCAATCGCTGGGTACATTCCCTGTCCGATAAGCTTTATCCGCTTTATGCCGCGCAAATGCAGCGAGTTCTATCAGCCAATTACATTCAGGTGGACGAAACCAGCCATTCAATAACCGACCGTAAGGGCTCGGCACGAAAGGGTTATATCTGGGTGGTTCGTTCGGTGCTGTTTCCCGGGGTGTTTTTTCATTACGATAAAGGCTCCCGCTCCGGGGAAGTTGTACTGAAAATGCTTAAAGACTACCAAGGGGCACTCCAAACCGATGGTTATGCGGCATACAGCATCTTCGAAGAAAAAAAAGGAGTGCTTCCCCTGGGATGCATGGCTCATGTTAGACGAAAATTTGAAACGGCGTTAACAACAACCCCAGAAGCAAAGAAAGCACTAGACTACATTGCACTGCTTTATATGCTGGAAGGCAATCTCAAAGAAGATGGAGCTGACTACGAGCAAATCCGCAAGGAACGGGAACAAAAAGCTTATCCGATATTACAACAAATGGAGAGTTGGATGAAGGATGCTTTTAAAAATTGTACCCCAAAAAGCCCCTTGGGTAAGGCCATTAGCTATGCTTTTGGCATGTGGCCTCGTATCAGCCGATATTGTAAAGAAGGATATTTCCATATTGACAACAATGCTGTTGAAAATACTATTCGTCCTATCGTTCTGGGACGCAAGAACTACTTATTCTCGGGTAATGACAGCGGAGCAGAGGATAACTGTATATTCTATACCTTATTGGGAAGCTGCCTGCAAGCTGGTATTGAACCCCACAAATGGTTAACTTCGACTCTCGAAAAAATACCAATGCTACAAACCCCAATAAACTGGGAAGAACTTCTCCCATAATCCTTACCTCCTTATAACACTAAGCGGATTTTCAGAAAATGCTCTTCTGGAAATCCGCTTTTGATTTATTGCATACGGCTAATTTGGGATGCTTACAATACGAAGAACAACAAGGACAGGGTAAAAGCCACAATCAGGAAGAATTGAATTAATGAAGATATTACCCCAAATGCAGACGGTTTCGCAAATAGTTACCGGTAATCTTTCAGATACGGAAAAAACCATGTTAGCATATCTGTTGCGAAAACTGGAATTGTTTCATAATGATATTTTTATGAATAAAAAAGATGCTGAGTTGGATGAATTAATTTAGAAAAGCATTTCGGCAAAAGGAATAAGCAAAGCAGTCATTATCCCCATAATGCCAATGGCCAATCCGCTGATAGCTCCTTCCAAAGCGCCCATTTCCAGCGCACGGGCTGTCCCCAGCGCATGTGACGCCGAACCCATAGCCAATCCCTTGGCGATTTTACTTTTAATACCTATTTTTCGTAGAATAACCGGGCCCACCAGTCCGCCGAAGATACCGCAGATTACCACAAAAGCTGCAGCTAAGGCCGGAACTCCGCCTGTTTTCTCCGCCAGGCTGATGGCAATAGGCGTTGTAACCGATTTTGGAGCCAGCGAAGCCATAAGCATTTTATCGGCCCCGAAAGCTTTGGCAATCAGAACAACGCTGATGATACCCACAACACTGCCCACAAATACAGCGGTTAAAATGGAAAGCATATTGCCTTTAACATGTTCCATCTGTTCGTAGAGCACATATCCCAAAGCTACGACACTCGGTCCGAGCATGAAATTCAAAATACGGGTGTGGTTATAAAATGTCTGGTATTCAATTCCTGTAATTTTCAGAAAAGGAATGATAATCAGCATAGCAATCAGCAAAGGTTGCAATAGCGTGATATTCGTTTTTTTATACACGATAATGCCCAAATAAAACGAACCCATTACCAAAGCCAGCAGAAAGACTTCGTTGTTGATATAAGGCCTGATTTGTTCCATCAGATTATTCATGACCTACTTCTCCTTTCTTTCTGCGTTTCTCAAGCCCCTCCTGAATCAGGGCAACCGTTATGATAGTAAGCACCGTACTCACGGTTATGGCAGCCACAATGGCAACCAAAGAATTGGAAACCAGTTCGGCATAAACCATTAAACCGACTCCCGCGGGGACAAAAAACACGGCCATGTTTTTGGTAATTGACGTAGCCACAGAACGTACCTTTTCGGGGTCCAGTATTTTAAAAAACAATGCCAAGAACAATAAAATCATTCCCAATACACTACCGGGAATAAAGCCATGGATGAGTTTGCTGAGCAGTTCACCCAGGAAATAGAAAAGTAAAATGTAAAATGAACCTTTTACCATTGATACAGGGTTGATATTATAATTTTACAAACGAATAATCCGGAGATAAGTTTTGTAATAATTAATTTTTATGGTTATCTGTTTTTATACCTGTTATAAACTCATAATCAAAAATAATGATAGTTTAAATAAATAGGAACGCGGATTCCGCGGATATAGCTGATAAAACTGATTAAAATTATTTCTAACTGATTTAATTCGGATAATAGTCCCGATGAATCGGGAGTGATTTAAACAAATCAGTCAAATTTCATTTATGAAATTACAAATCAGTGTAAAATCCGTTGTAATATAAACCGTGAGAATTAGCCATATCCGC
>JAJFVH010000169.1 GCA_021371875.1 Bacteroidales bacterium | reverse complement strand
GCATTTAACGACATAATAACTTTATTCAATGTTATATCGCCTACATTCAAGACTACTTTTACTGTATCGGGCATTCCGTATAAAGCTAATTTGTTCGAAAGTTTGATATATGGCGCACGGGTTGATTTGTAAATGTAATTTACAGCCGAACCATGCAACCAACCTGAAGGGAGATTTTGTGTATTAAGCACTGCGTTTAAGGCTGATGAAGCTTCAAGGTTCCATTGTTCGGAAACAAAGTTATCATCAATCATTCTGCCTGAAGCAGGATTTTGAACATTTACCTTGATCGAATCTTTGAAATCACCCAAAGCTCCAATCACAGAGGTAGTACCATTCTTCACTCCCTTAACTATTCCGTTCTCAACCGAACACACTGTCGGATCCTTTACCGTCCAACTTAATGCAGCAGGCATAACATCCATAGTGTTGTTATTAATTAAACTCTGTACCTGTACAGAATATTCGAATCTGTTATCGATGACAACCGAATCTAACCGAAAAGCAATTTCGGCCGAAGCAACCAGTTCAACCTGGAACTGAGTGGTTATATTGTTATTGTAAGTAGCCGTAACAAGTCCACCCTGTGTACCTGAAGCCACAAAACGACCATCAGGAGCAATCTCACCAACTTCGGGCGAACAACTTAAAGTTACGCCTTGTAAGTTCTTATTGATTAAGGTGCCGTATTGATTATATCCCAAAAATTCCGGCATAAAAACTCCATAATGCGGCAAATAAATTTTACGGGTATATGATTTGATTTCAGAAATAACATTATCGGTCGGAGCCGACGAGACGGCAAAAATCCCATTCGAAACAGAACGTTCCGTTCCATCGCTTGGCGTATTCATTGGTCCGAATTCTTTCACATACATGGCACTGGAACCTCCTCCGTCCATGTTGAAAGCAGTATAAGCGCCTGCACTTTGCATCAGTTCAGCCAGTTGTTTGGTGGTAGCTCCAGCCGACAATCCACGGCCATCAACTACACAAAAAATCACCGTTTTTCTATCCTGAGTATAGCCAATACCGGTACGCGGATGCAGTTCGTCCCAAACCTGAGCGGTTTCCACAACACCGTTTTTCAACATGGGATTCCGGTTATCACCACCAACCATTTGCGAATATGCTGCCGTGTGACCATCCAAATTCAAATTCAGGGTTATCTCAATTTCATCATTTTCAGACAAAGTATTGAGGTTTGTGGCAGCAGTTCCATGTCCTGATAAAACGGCATAACCTTTGGGAATAGCCATGCCACCTTTATTTTGTTCTATCTTAATAATTTTGGCTTTAACCGTTTTATTTACACCCCATGAATTTCCATCGTTTAATTGTACCAACACTTCAGTACCAAAAGCATTTGTCCTGGTTATTTTACCATTGTGCTGGTTGAAAAGCACCAATTTATTCTCACCGCGTAAATGGTTTACGTCATCAATTGTCCATGTTGCTGTCCCGAACTTCACATTACCATTATAGGTCATTGTGCCGATTTCGGGAATCTTACTATCTTCAAAAGCAATTATTTTCCGACTTGTCGTAGGAATCTTTGCTAATTCATTATCCACCTCACAACCTGCAATTGGATATCCCACATAACCTGCTGTTTCATAAAAATCGCCATTTGTTCCGGCAAAATAAACCGCACCTTCTTTACTTTTGCGTTTAGCCATTGACGAAGGTTGTTCACCTGTATAAATTGAATCTTTACCGAGTGCTGCTCTAAAAGTTACATAAGGATTGTCTGCATTTACTTTTAAGAAAAATACGTCTAAACGATTATTGCTTTTCAAACGCAATGCCGTGTATTGGGCTCCCGGACCAACTTTAAAATTTGATAAGGTATCAATGCTGTATGTTTTACCATCTATTGAGATTGATTGTGAAAACACAACCAGTGAAAAGAACAGAAAGATAAATGTGGAAATGTATATTTTTTTCATATTAACTGATGTTTGAAGATAAAGAACACCCTATCCGCCTATTGAAAGCAGAAAAGATAAAAGGGAGGATAAAAAAAGAGGTGGTGATTTTTCACCACCTCTTTTTTATAAGGAACACGTTCAAATCAGTTCACCACAACTTTTTGAATTTTTTTAGCTCCGTTTTTATCAACTATCGAAACTAAATACACACCCTTTGTTGTTGGAGCATCGAGAGTTGAAATATTTTTAGCTGCAACTATTCTTTGACCAGTTATGCTAATAATTTCAGCAAAAGCTACTTCTTCAGAAATGCGGATTTGATTATCACTCAACAAAATCATCACTTCCGACATTTCGCTGTCTTTCAGCCCGGTTGATACTGTATTAAATTCATACATCCCATAACCGTTTTCACCGGTATACACATATATATTTGCTTTTGTACCACTTACCTCTACACATGGCATTGCAGTACGATAAGCATTTGACGCAGCACCCATACCTGCTTGTGGAAATGTCCACAAACAATCTAATCCTGTAAATGCTTTACCCGCATCGGCAAATTTAAACAGACGGAAAGTGGAAGCCGGCACTCCGGCAGTATTAGACGCTGCCATTAATAGAAAGTATTTTCCTCCAACTTCAAACTCAACAACGCCATTATGACCTTGATTCATTGTCCATATCGTTTTTGGGGTAGCTGCAGGGGCAGTAACCGAATCTTTCAATGCGGATAATTTTGATTTAAATCCATCAATAACATTGCCATCTTTATCTACCAACACAGGGAAAGTGGCATTGCCATCTACATAAAAATAATTGTTGTCCAATGGAAATACCTGTGGAGCTGAACCAAGATTTGCCAAACCAGCCAAGTCAGCACCCGTAGCGGTAGAGTTATCAAGTTCAATCAAACTTGGCTCTGCACTTACCACACCGTTAGTAATTGTCCATTTATAAACTTCCATAGCAGTTGCCGAAGCATTTGCTGCGAGAATAACAGCCGAACCATTTACATTTCCCCAAACACCGAAAGCATCAAAACGCATTGTTGTAGCAGCCGGAAATAAAGTTGCCAAATTAGCTTGATCAATAACAAGTGTTCCTGCACCAGTAACCATGTTTACTTTCCAAATTTGAAAACGTCCTGTATTAGAGGTAATAATGTTGCCTAATAATACATTTCCAGCATTATCAATTTTAATATCCTGAAAACCCCATAAACCTGCAGTCCAAGTACTATCTGCAGTATTTGCCTTGTTACGTCCAATGTATGTAAACAGATTACTTGCTAAAGCAACAGGAGCTTCTTTTACACCAGTAGCCCCGTTGACCACAACAATCTGTTTATTTCCTCTGTCGATAAATAACATCTTACCATCTTTTACGGCCATACCACGCGCCATACCTGAAGCTGCAACAAAATCGGCAGCAACATTATAGTTGTTTAGTTTATTAGAATACAGCCACTTACTTGTAAGTGTCATTGTTCCACGAGCTGGATAAACTGCGGGGTCAACCGCCGGCACAGCAGCCATCACATTTGTTAGGAAAGCACTACATGCAAGTGCAATTCCAAAAAGTAATTGTTTCTTCATAATGAATAATTTTTAAAAATAGTTATTTAATAGAGAGTTATTATTTTTTTAAGAGTTTATTTAAGTTGATTATTTTAAATAAATAAACAAAACATTAATTTATTACAATATAATTTTAAATGGTAATTTGTTGTTTTTGCTTTGGATTAAAACAGAATAAACTCCGCGTGCCAGATTATCGATATTCATATCTATTGTGTTTTCACCCTGCTTTATTTCGCTATTAATCTGTCGAATCTCGATTCCTGTAAGCGAAAATATTCGAATAGTCGCTGTAAATAAAGCATTTGACTTAACAACCAAGACATTTTTACCCTGTCCATTAGTACGCGCAAAACAATTTACATCATTTAGTTGAGTCTCGTCAATAGCCGTATTGTCATCTAAAATAACTGAAACAACAGGAGAAGGATCAGTAAGCCCTTCATTATTGGCGGCCTTTAAACGAATATAATAGGTAGCCGGAGTCAGATTTTCGTATGTAGTACAATAGGTGTAAGCATCTACGGTTTTTACTGTCGTTCCACGCACCGGAAAGCTTGTATCTTTCGATAATTCAACCCTGAAACCTTTCGAGGGTTGTTCGTTCCAGCACACTTCGATGTTTTCTCCAAAAATTGTACTGGCACTTGTTGGTTTCGTAATCTGTGGAACAGGAATCGGAACATCAAGTGTTGTAAATAATACTGTTTCGGATGTTGCTTGAACAATACCATCGCTTACGCTAACGCGTGCATAATAATTTGTACTTGCAATTAAAGTTCCGCCGGGAATTGTCATCCTCGGTGCTTCAATCGTTTGTTTAAATACTTGTTTTGATATATTAAAATCTGAAGCAGTTGAAATTTCCAAAGTATATGTAGCAGTTGAACTCAAATTGTCCCACTCAAAAACCGGAGTTAAAGCCACTGCATTGCTCCCGTTAGCAGGATAAATGATTTTAAATTTATGACCACTGAATTTACGTGATTGAGACCATATATCTACCGCATTTGCTTTTCGTGTTTTTACTCTCCAAAAATATTCTACATTATCTTTCAGATTGGTTTGTAATCCTGAGAAAAACTGAGGTTCTTTCGTCTCGCGCGAACAAACCAAGTCGGCAAATTGCACATCTCGTGCCAATTGCCACACATAACTGTCGGCCATTTCAACTGCATTCCATTTAAAAATGCAAGGAAGTAATGCCGTTGTATTTTCTGCAGGATAGACTAACTCAGCTGCAACAGGTGTAACTAAACTTTCGCCCATAACACGTGGTGAAGATTCATTTCCATATCTGTCGACTACCGACACGGCGATTTTGTGTGTTGCGGAACTTATGGTTGCAGGTAATTCATACCGTTTGTTATATGATATACCTAATAGATATTTTGAAGTGACAAATACTGCAATGTCATTTCTATTGGCATTGGGAATGGCATAAATAGCATACCGCACATTTGTTCCGGCATGCGTCCAAGTTAAAGTCTGACCCGACAAACTAATATTCTCGACTAAAGTTTGATGATCACTTGCCTTCCAACCAATAACTGGAGTTAAAGATGGTTGCGTGAATACGTTCTGATTTAAATAACTTACGAACCCACTTGTGTTAATTGTTTTATCAGTTGCATAAAAAACACTTCCTGGGGCATCATTTAAATCACTTGTGCGATTAAAATCAACTTGTAACGCAATTTCTGAAGGTGCAAAATTTACAGCCTCGGGAGCCCTCATACTTTTCGACAGAGTTTTTCGGTTAACAGACATAAGTTCGAGCGTGGAAAGTGATTTTATGTTAATGTCTTCGTTTCCTAATTTAACAACGTCCGAAGCGGGAACCGATGAAGCGGCGGTCAGAGATGAAAGTGAATGGCTCGAATAAAAATGTTTACCAAAACGATTTGTAATATCCGACCACCAAGGGGCTAATTTTCCATAAGGATACGAGCTGTAAGTTGTCCAGTAAAGTTGTGGTGAAATATAGTCGACAGTTCCTTCCTCGAGCCAAGCCACTGGATCGCAATAAATTTCGGCATACATATTCCCGGTCGCCCCTACGCCTGATGGCAACATTATTCCACGGTTTGCTGCAACTGTTGCATCAGTGGTCCATGTTCCAAATGGCGAAACGCCAAATTTAACATAGGGTTTTACCATCTGAATAGTATCATACACAGCTTTAATCATACGATTGACATTTTCGCGCCGCCAATCACCCAAATTTTTATTGGCAGGTTTATAAAGCGCTTGAGCAGCTGCATCCAATGTTGAGCTTGTGCCACCATAAGCATAAAAATAATCGTCGAAAACTATTCCATCTACATCGTAATTATTAACAATTTCACCCACTACTTTTTTAATTTGTGAAACTACTTCAGGCATTCCAGGATTCAGAATTTTAGTATAGCTGTCGTAAGCTAATAACCAATCACGATGAGTATTGTAATAGTCCATCGGAAGCTCTCCATGAGTTGAAGCTGATGTTGAATAACGGTACGGATTGAGCCAAGCATGTAATTCTATACCACGCTTATGAGCTTCTTCAATGGCAAAAGCCAATGGGTCGTAACCAGGATCAGCACCTCGTTCACTCGAAATAAACGAGCTCCAAGGTTCGTAAGAAGACTGATACATAGCGTCACACATGCTGCGCACCTGCATAAAAGCCGTATTCATATTGGCAGCTTTCAGTCCATCAAGTATTTTAATTAAATCATTTTGTTGTTGTTGAATAGCTGTCTGACGAGCAGCATCGTTTGCACCTGTTGCACTTGGCACAGTTGCCGATGGCCAATCAAGACGCCAAACGGTAGTAAGCCAGGTTGATCGTAATTCATGTTTGGGCGATTGCCCTGTAACGAATTGAAAACTATTCATAACAAGAATTAAGAAAAATATGTAACCCGTTTTTTTCATTTAGAATTAATTTAAAAACTACCAACTCCCAAATGGGATTTTGGTTCGTATCGAACAAACCAAATATTTTTTTCACTGATACTCTTTAGCCCCCTATTTGAGGATTGGAGTCCAATATCATCAAAATAATTTAGATTTGGTTTTATTCACCGACACACCATATACTTCTATCCCTTCAATCACATGCTCAATAAACCCTTTTGCCGGATTATAGCGCATTAAACCTGATTTAACCGTTGCATCCGCCGAGCGCAATCCAAAATAAACAGAACCATCGTTTTCGTCCAAAGCCAATTGACAAATACCAATAAACTCCCCTGCTGAACCTTCGCCTTTACCGGCTTCGGTTACTGGTGTTACCGTTTTGCCGTTGGATAGTTTCAATTTGTAAGGAGCAAGTTGTTCCCTGTTTTTAATAGCATTCAATTGAGCTATCGTACAGCGGTACAAACCTTCGTATCCGGTATCGTAAATAGTAAAATAAATCACCTGATTTTTAGCATCCCATACAAAAGATTTCGGCGACATACCCTCGAGTGCAACACCTGAAGCAGGAATAGGGGTGTTTTGAGGAATTGTAGATGTAAAAATATCAGAATCGGTAAATCGGAAGATTCCATTACCATTATATGTTTTACACCAGTACCATGTACCGTTTATTTTGCCAAATGCGGCATTCATAGCTCCATAACTCAAGCCTTGTCCATAATAACTCAACGATGTGTTTTGAATTACATAAGGAAAATCGGCAGGAGTAAAAGAGCGATTACGTTCATTCAAATTTATGGTTGCAATTCCCGTATTCCTATCGCCAAAATACAATTGACCACCATCGATATAACCATAAAACGGGTCGTTAAAAGCTGCGCTTGTGTTGGTAAGCATGACCTCAACCTTGCTGCCGCTATTCGACATAACGAAAATTCGTCCATCTCCCTGATTCCCATCAACATCGTTTATATAAGTAAACTGTCGCCCACAATCGAGCACATACAAAGAAGTATCGTTAAAAACAATATTCAATGGATGCTGACCTGATTTTACACCCATATCATAAGGATTTATTTTCATGGTTGCCGGAGCATCGTTTGCCAATTTCAACGCCATAATATTACCTGATTTAACCGCATAATAAAGTGTCGGCACAGCAGAATTATAAGCTACTGGAACATTTAAAACCCCCTCTTCTAACAACCGACCACCTAATTTTACTTGTAATTTAACCCGTTGTGAACCAACATGACTGAATTTTATACGACCCGGATCTTTTCCTGTATATGATTCTTTTGGCATTCCGTTTTCATCTAAAGCACCTACCGGAAATGTCCAAACATATTCTTCGGACAGACCTTCAGGGTTAGGAAGTTCTACATTAAAGCTTACATAGGTAGTAAGTACTTCGCACAAACCGGCGTCAACTGGATTTAGTTTTAAAATTGGTTTTATATCGCTGATTAATATTCTTTGTGCGAGATAACCAACTCCTGCAACCGTTAGCTTTACCTCATAAGTACCTGCCATATCATATTGGTGTGTTACTGAATCACCTACAGCAGTTTCTCCATCGCCAAAATCCCACGTACATTCACCTTGAACTGCTGATGTACTGATGAATTTTATATTGGCACCCACATAATAATCCAACCGATAAGTGTTGTCGGCAACAGTATAATTAAACGCCACATCCGGGCTTGGCAATTGTTCGATAAGCGGAACATGATCGACACAACCAACAGCCCAAATGCTTATGGTAACAACCACACTGTATAATTTGATTTTATTTAATATATTCATAATTCAATGTGTAATTAATTAAGTGAAACTTCTTTACTTAAAGCCAATCCAGCTGTTCCCTTCTTGTCGAATGCTTTTAAAATTGCATTCACCTTGTACGAACGTGAGTATTCAACATCATAATTGGTAGTTGAATTGTTATAAATTAAATCGGCAAAAGGTATTGTATTATAAATATTGATTATTGCCTGCGGAACAGGAGTATTTCCCTGAGTGTCTTTCGGGAAATGATAATCCCAACCGCCTGTATTCTCGTTTTTGGTTGAATCAAGATAAACCTTGAAATTATCAACCAGATTCAAACCCAGATACATTTTCTGAAAATCCGTTGCTTTCATTAACCCAAACAAACTATCTTTGAAATGTTGCATAAAATCATTGCCAAAATATTTATTCATTTTATCAGCATCGAACAAACTTGGTTTTATCCACGTGGTTGCTGCAAGGGTATTACTGGTTGGAAATTCAGCAGAAAAACTATAAGCATGAAGTGAATCGTTCCAGTAACTTTCATTGTGAGTATATTCTGATACTTTCTGAGCTATACGTTTTTCAATCGATTTGGTTGAGACAAAACTATAGGTGAAAGTTTGTGTCCAAGGGCAGGTTACAGTTTTCGACTCTTCTTCGGTTAAGTTATACCAAACCTCGAGTTTATCAATTTCTTCCGTCCCCGTTGTGTAATACTGTGCTGTAAAAGGAACATTATTACCGGCCGTTATTGTACTGCTTCCTAATTCCCAGTATACGTGAGGAGCCATATTTCCAACAACAACAACATCATCCAATGTATCGTTTTTATCACAGGCTGTTATCAGCAGTGCTGATAAAAATACAACCGTTATATTTCGAAAGTTTTTCATATTTATATCTTGTTATTATCATTTTGAGAAAATCATTTCCATTCGGTATCGTCGGCAGTGGTAACAACCGAACTATTCTTATATGCCCAAATCATACGTTTTTTTAACCATTCTGGATTTTTGTAAGCTCCGAGTCGTTCTAATTCTTTGCGATTGTATTTATCTTCCGTTTCCGGATCGTAGTTCAAACGGGTGATCCATGCATTGGGCGAGAATTTGGCATTTACCCCATATTCGGCGCTTGTATTCCAATAAGCTTCATATAAATTATATGGCCTTGTAAGAGAGTATTCAACCGAAAAATTTGCAGGATTTACATTTCTCGAACCATCGTGGCAACTTTTTACAGTATAAACATACACTCCATCGTAAGCAATACCATTGGCTTTACTGCTATAATTATAACGGCGAACATCTGTCCAGAGTTCTGGCTGCATATACATAGCCACGTATTTTTGCTGCATCAGGTCGGCAATGGTGAATACTGCTTCACCCGGAAGACGAATCTGGAAAAAACGATCGTAATAAGTTTGTTTAACTGAATTTTCTGTTGTGACACCTACCCTCTCCATATTCTTTTTAACAGCATCTACAGTTGTATTATATGCTGCCGGTTTGTCACCTTTCCAGTATTGTGCTTCAGCTTTCATAAACAACAACTCCTCCCTCGACATAAGCATTATATAACCATCATTTTTTGAATATGGATTTTTCCCTTCAGCAGCATACAAATCAGGATAATAAGTTACTTTCATTGAAGTAGCCATACCAATATTATTATCCAAATAGCGCAAAATCCTGACACTTTTATCATCTATACGTGGGGTCATCAACTCAACAGCACGTGGATCGAGCGCATAACCTCTTGATTGTGCATAAGACATATAACTACCTAACAGCGCATACGTAAGAAATTTTGATGGGATTGCCTCAGTAAGCAAGTTTTCGCGTGCTTGTGCCCAACCCAAGTTTAATTTTGGCTGCGCAGGGCCCCAAGGACAGTTTTTTTCAGTCGAACCGCCATCATATTTATAAATGGCATCAGCATACGATGGATCATTCAGCGCGGCATCAACAGCAGCAATGATTTGATCACATGTTTGTGGTGTGTTGTCCCAGTTTGGTAATTTGCGAAGCATAATACGCGCCTTTAATGCTTTGGTGAACGCACGCCACTTGCCTAAATCTCCTTCAAAAATACGATCCATTTGTTTGGAAATAGTTTTATTCTCCGGATTATTTACCCATGCCGAATTATTGTATAAGGCAATGAGTTCATCGGCTTCCTGATTCATCCATTCGTAAACAGACTCTTGCGTATCGTACAAAGGCGAGTTTGAAAGATAAACCTGTGAACGTGGCATATCGCCAAAAGCATCAGTTGTAAGCAATGTAGAATGTAAACGAATTGTACGTGCTATCAGAATGAAGTTTTTTGAATTAATTTTTTCGGCAGCTTCAATCAGGGCATTTACATTCACACCAATATCATAATAATGACGACGCCAGTGAGGATGACGATTCATCGATAACATTTCCCAGCCGCTCTTATAAGCATAAGCTCCCGTTTGGCTTCGACCGCCTGTTGTGAGTGCCTGTGATAAATAGATACCATATTCGGCATGGTCATAACAAATTTGCGAAGCATAAAAAATGACTAATGGCAGGGATTGATCAGCTGTTACTGTCACCGGACTATCCTTGCTGGTATTCACATCCAACCATTCTTCGCATCCGCTCAACATAAAACCAATGGCAACAATTAAAATTGCACTAAGATTTTTGAATTTGTTTTTTGCATTCATTGTTGTAGTCTATTTTAAAAGTTGGCATTAAGAGTAAAATTAAAACCACGGGTGTTAGGTACCGGATAATTATCAATACCCATACCGCCTGTTCCACCCGAACTGGTGCTTGCATTAGTCTGAGGATCAGAGCCTGTGTATTTTGTCAACAAAAACAAGTTAGTCCCTGTCAATGAACATTTTAATCCTTTAAGCATCGTTTTCTTTACATATTTCGATAAATCATACGACAATGTGAGATAACTCAATCGAATATATGATGCATCTTCAATAAAATTTGAACTCACACCGGCATAATACTCTGTAATAGTCCGGTAATCAAGCACAACAGGAGTAGTATTTTGCTTATAGGTACCATCGGCTTGCTCTACTACACCATCCCAAACAATTTGTCGTCCACGATAAAATTCCAATGCTTTATGTTGTCCGGCGCTCCAAAGTCCACGTCCGGTTACATTCACCACATCACCACCTTTACGTCCATCGAGCAACATACTAACCGAAAAGTCTTTGTATCTGAAGTTGGTTGACAATCCCAATAAAAAATCAGGTTCACGATTACCAATCACCACACTTTTTGTAGGATTTATTTTTGGATAACCATCCGTTCCAACAATTACCTGACCATCTTCAGTTCGCAGATAATCTTTCCCTGAAATAGCCGTAGTTGACCCATTTAAATAAGCTGTCGGGAAAATATCTCCATATTGAGTTCCTTGTATTTCAACTATATCGTCGGGTAAATCAACTACAACTCCTCTGTTTAACCCGAAGTTGGCAGAAGCTGTCCATGATAATTTTCTATTTTTAATTATATCTTGTTCCAATGTCAATTCAATACCGTGATTTTTAATATCTCCTTCGTTACGGGTTTGCAAAATATAACCCGAGGCCGGCGAGACGCGCACAGTTACAATTTGATTATCAACAGCCGTTGAATAATATGCAATATCCAACCGCGTTTTACTATCGAAAAAACGTGTATCAAACCCAATTTCCCACGAATCCGAAATCTCCGGAAGCAAATTACTTGCAACTGATTTGGAAGGATCTGCGCCATAACCACCATCAGGTAAAGTCGGATATTGGGTAAATTTACGATCGAAAAGATTGGGCGGAGCATCTTTACCTACCCGTGCCCAATTTCCTCTGACTTTACCATACGAAAACCAATCATTTGAAAGATTAAATAATTCCGAAAAAATTAATCCTCCTGTAATTGATGGATAATAATATGGGTTATATTTCATGGCAATTGTCGACGACCAGTCCCAGCGTGAAGTTACACTCAACGTTGCCAACCCTTTATAATCACCCCTTAATTCGCCAAAAACTCCTGCATTTCTACGTTTTGTATGAGTTAACTCCGCATCCTGCACTTTGGCTACTTCATTTACATTTGACATACTGTATATCCCCGGAATAATAAAGTCTCTACCCTTCATCGTGGTTGAAATTCCATCCCTCATCTTTATCTCTGAACCAGCCAATAATTCTATATTGATGCCATTTTCCAGTTCAATTTTATAAGTTGCCATAGCTGAAGCGGTAAGCAATTGACTTTTACTTTGTCTGTATTCGTAAGCTCCAAAATAATCGCGGGAATCAGCATTATTCTTAACACTGGAAAGTCTTTCTTCACTAAAATATGGTACTGAATTATAATAAGTGTTATACTTGGCTAAATCCTGTGCAAAAAGTTCTTGATCTATGTAATCTGTTGATTTAGGAGCATTGGGTAAAATTACCGAATCATCGAAACGTGGAATTGAATATCCATCGTATGAATAATTACTTTGGTCGTAGCTTAAACGGCCTGTGATGTCAAAGTTCTCAACCGGCTTATAAGTCAAAGAACCTTGCATTAAATTTCGAGTCGATTTATTTACTCCAGAATCCATATATCTGCTCCATAAAGGACTGATCGGAGAATCTTCTTTTTTCGTTTGATCCAAATATCGAAAACGAGGCCAACCGTTATCTTCATAATCTGTAATGTCATCATTTATCGGCCATGTATATACCGACGAAATTGAACCAGCACTACGATAGGTATTATTAGTTATATTCGTACTCATCATTCCCGAAAGTTTTTTGTTAATCTGATAAGTACCTTTGAGCATAAGACCTATTGTTTTCAAATAATCGTTAGGCACTATTCCTTCGTTGCTCGAATAATTGGCCGAAGCATAGGACTGAAAATTCTCACTTCCACCCGACATGCTGATATCGTATTTCTGATAAACCCCGTTTTTGAAAAAATTTCCGATATTATCATACGTTCTTTCTCCTTCATTCAACAACGGGCCCCAACCGCCATTTGTCAATGGTTTGTAGAAGCCCAAAGATCCGGGGCTAAATATTTGCTGAATTTGTGGCAAACGAACCGGTTGATCGATTTGCAAACTTGCATTGATAGTGGTTGAAATTTTGCCTACAGCACCCTGTTTGGTCGTCACCATAATTACACCGTTTGCTGCTTCCTGTCCATAAAGTGCGGCTGCGGCTGCACCTTTTAAAACAGTTACATTCTCAATATCGTTCGGATTGATAACCGCAGCACTTGACCCGCCTCCCGAAATAGGCATTCCATCAACAATTAACAATGGCTCGTTATTTTGGGAAGGATTGATGGAAGAAATTCCACGTAAAATAATCTGCGAGCCTGAATTAGGTGAACCACCAGCGTTGGTTACATTCACACCGGCAACTTTTCCTTGCAATGAATTTACAAAATTGGCTGAACGTCCATCAGTTAATGCATCTGAATTCACACTTTGTACTGCAAAATTCAACTTTTTCTTCTCAGCTTTCACTCCCATAGCTGTTACGACTAGCTCATTAATAGCTATGGCACTTGAACCTAAAACTACGTTCAACGTTGTTGTGCCTGTCACTTTCTTTTCCGTTTTTTCCATCCCCACGTAGCTGAAAACCAATGTGGCATTTGATGAAACTGTAATGGTATAAACGCCATCGAAATTTGTAACTGTTCCGTTTGTAGTTCCTTTTTCAACAACCGATGCCCCAATAATTGGTAAACCATCATCCTTCGAGGTGATTGCGCCTGTAATTGTTGCCTTTTGAGCAAAACCGGATTGCCATATAAGAAAGAAACCGACAAATAATAGTATGGCTCTTTTCATAAATATAATTGATTTGTTAAATGAGTTTATGTTGCAAGAGAGGTTTTTCTTAGATATACTTCCCGTCTGCAAAAGAACAAAAAAAAAATCAACCTGCAAACGTTTGCAATATGTTATAAAATATAATTATCATTAAAATACGGCATGATTTATTGTCTACTATACCCATCAAAAATGATCTCACAAGACACATTCATCACTGTATTACTTCACGTTATCGTAAAATTAAAGGAGAAAATTTGAATCTAAATGAATATGTATAAAAAATTTGAATTTGATGAAAAAAAAATAATGTCTCTTTAATTTTATATTATTTCTTCTCATTCAAAAAAAAAACATTCAATTATTTAAAACCAAAAAGGTGAAAATAATATTTATTTTAACTGATTCATAGCCTGTTGATTCTTCGATCAACTAACACTCTAATATGTTTTCAATGTATCATTTAAAGACAAAAAGAAAAGAGAAAATTAAACATTTTCTCTGCATAAATATTAAAAACGTATCTTATTATAAAAAAAACACATACATTTGCAATAATCAAAAAAAACTAAATTCAGTTCATATTAATCTACATATAAGCACTTTAATAAATTATAAATTTCATCAACCAGTAACAATCTCAATTTCACAAAGAATAAAGCATGAAAGCAATCAAAAAAAAATACCAATAATAAAGCATTAAAACCCGTCGAAAAACCACAGGAAAAATACAATAAGTCATAGTTTAAGAGCATTTATGATTTTTATAGTATTAACTAAATTCATATCAATTAAAGAAGCAATTCACATTAAATGCGTTAATTAAAATATAACGCTATATATCCAATTGAATATCTGTTGTATATAATTTTTAAACATAAAAAAACAAACGATTGCATTAATTATGTTGACAATTCACATTGACTTTCATTTTTTTGAGAGATAAAAAATAAATCAAATGACAAAAAAAAATTGTTATCCGCTCGTTATAATTACACTTTTGTTTGCTTTCATTCTAATCGGACAAATGAAGGTTTTTGCCGGTGACACCATAAATATCCCAGCAACAATATCTGAAATTCGGATTCAAATTGATTCATTTAACAATCAACCAGACAGGACATTCTCCATTGATGCCATTATCAACAACAAACAACAAACTCAACTTGTTGGGATAACAAACCAACCAAAAGACTTTTTGGAGCTAAAAGATTTATTAAAAGAAAAAAAAATTGAATTTACCGACAGCGTTTCACTTCAACCAAATCCAACTTTAGGTACTGAAATATATGGGGTAATAACAGTTTCCGTTGCAAATCTTCGTTCCCGACCCTATCATTCTGCTGAACTCGCCACACAAGCAATGTTAGGCACACCTGTAAATATTCTCGACAAAACCGGTAACTGGCTACTGATTCAAACTCCCGACAAATACACTTCATGGATAGAAGAAGGTGGTTTGACTGTCATGAATCGACAAGCAATAAATCAATGGATCGCTGCACGAAAAGTAGTTTACTACAAAAATTATGGAAACAGCTACGAAAAAGCCGACACGAAATCTCAAACCATTTCAGATGTAGTCATTTGCAATGTTTTTGAATACATATCTGAAAATAAGAACTTTATAAAAGTCATGTATCCCGACAAAAGAATAGCATTTCTAAAAAAAAATGACTGTGTCGACTTCAATAAATGGATCAACATCCCAAACCCAACTCCTGATGACATTATAAAAACAGCAAAAACATTTACAGGAATTCCTTATCTTTGGGGTGGTACTTCCTCAAAAGGCCTTGATTGTTCTGGATTTACAAAACTTACTTTTCTTATTCACGGAATAATTATTCAGCGGGATGCCTATCAACAAGCCAATTATGGAAATATTAAGGAGAATCCCCGATTCGACCAACTGCAACCCGGCAACTTACTGTTTTTTGGGGGAAAAGATGAAAATACTGGTAATGAATCGATTACTCATGTTGCAATTTATGTGGACAACAAGCAATTTATTCATGCTTCCGGTAAAGTGTGTTATAACAGTTTCGACAAAACCTCTCCCATTTTCAGTCAGTACCGGACTGACTCATTTATAAAAGCAAGTGATTACATTTCTACTATAGGTACAACAAACATTACGAAGGTGAAAAATAGCGTATTTTACAACAAACATTAACAATAAATTCAACCATTCATTTTATGACTACAAATCGGCGGGATTTTTTAAAAATTGCAGGACTGACCATGGGTTTATCTTTAATTGATACAAAATCGGCGGCTGCTCCATTATTAAAATGTTTAGGTTCAAAAACAGGACAAAAAATGAAATTATCGTTCCAGCCCTATAATTTAATCCTGAAACACGTTTTTACAGTGGCCAGCAATTCACGCGCAACAACCCCAGTTGTACTTACTCAAATCGAATACGATGGAATAATCGGATACGGTGAAGCCTCGATGCCACCATATCTTGGCGAGTCGCAGGAGTCGGTTACAAAATTCCTATCCAAAGTAGATTTGTCGCCATTTAATGATCCGTTTCAACTGGATGAGATTTTAGGCTACATTGACTCAATAGACGAAAAGAATACAGCCGCCAAAGCCTCTATTGATATAGCCTTGCACGATTTGACAGGCAAGATATTGAATCAACCTATGTATAAAATATGGGGGCTTTCAAAAGAAAACACACCAAACACCTCTTTTACTATAGGTATTGATGCTCCTGAAATAATAAGAGAAAAAACGCTTGAAGCAGGAGATCAGTTTAAAATACTAAAAGTCAAACTTGGACGCAACAACGACAAAGAAATTATTGAAACAATACGTTCTGTGACTGACATCCCACTTTGTGTAGATGTCAATCAGGGTTGGACAGACAAACAAATGGCACTGGATATGATTTATTGGTTAAAAGAAAAGAATGTTATTTTTGTAGAACAACCTATGAAAAAAGAAAATCCGGATGATATGGCTTGGCTCACTCAACACAGTCCGCTCCCTACCATTGCCGATGAAGCTTTACAGCGACTTCCGGATGTAAAACGTGTCCATCAGGTTTATTCAGGCATCAACGTAAAATTAATGAAGTGCGGAGGCATGCGCGAAGCACACAAAATGATTGAACTGGCCCGCGCTTTGGATATGAAAGTAATGATTGGCTGCATGACCGAAACTTCCTGTGCCGTTTCAGCCGCCGCTCAACTGTCTCCACTCACCGACTGGGCTGACCTGGATGGAAATTTGCTTATCAAAAACGATGTATATGATGGAGTAAAAATAATCAACGGTAAAGTAACGCTCAATGACCGTCCGGGAATAGGAATTAAAAAATTGAGATAATTTATCAGATGCTTTTTGAACACATTTAATGTCTCTTGTCATAAGTGTCTGCATATTATTTATTTAATTTGAAATATCAAAAATATTTTCAATATTGCATTTATATTTCATTTTTATTTCAATATATATTTTTATATTTGCAGACGCTGCAAACGTTTGCACCAAACAATAAAACTAAAAATCTAATCAAACAAAAACAGTCTTTTATTATTGTATTTCAATTATTTAAAACAACATTTTGAAACAATTATTTAAAACAATTACTCAATGAAAATTACAAACAAAAGGAAATCAATCACAGAATTAACTGCCAGAGTTTTGGTATTATTTCTGTTTTGCTTTTTAGGAATCCATGCTTTTGCTCAGTCAAAAGCAATTTCTTTGTCTGGAACTGTAACAGACCAAAAAGGGCAAGCTTTAATTGGTGTTAATGTGGTTGCTACAGGAACCTCTTCAGGAACGATTACAGACACTGACGGTAAATGGTCATTATCTGTACCAACAACAGCAACTGAATTAAAATTCAGTTACATCGGCTATACAGATAAAGCGATCTCAATCGGCAGTTCGCGCGTAATCAATGTACAGCTTACAGAATCAACAGAACAAATTGACGAGATAGTCGTAATTGGCTACGGGTCAGTAAGAAAATCAGACTTAACTGGTGCTGTGTCTTCCGTAAAAGCCGATGCTATTGCACGTCAGCCAGTAGCCAATGTTGCTCAAGCATTACAAGGTTTGGCAACAGGAGTTTCTGTTACATCAAACTCAGGTTCTCCGGGAGGGTCTGTTAGCATTCGTATTCGTGGAATCGGAACTATCAATGACGCTAATCCACTATATGTAGTAGATGGAATGCCAACTAGTAATGTTTCGTTTCTCAACGGAAATGACATCCAAAACATAGAGGTGCTCAAGGATGCCTCTGCAACAGCTATTTACGGGTCTCGTGGCGCTAATGGTGTAATTCTTATCACAACAAAACATGGAGTTATAGGAAAAGATCAGATTGAATTCAGTTCATATTGGGGTACCCAGCAAATAAATACTGATCTGGGCTTACTCAATGGTCAACAATGGTATGATATACAAACTGAAATAAACAAAACAAGAGCAACACCAATCAATCTCGCAAATGCTGACCCGAGCATTTCAACCAACTGGTTGAAAGAAGTATCGCAAAAAGCATTTATGCAAAATTACGGTTTAAGTTTCTCGGGTGGAGATGAAAAATCCACGTATAATCTGAGTTTAAACTACTTGTATCAGGATGGGACAATAAAAAAAACCAACTACGAAAGAATCAATTCAAGGTTCAACTTCGAAAGAAAAGTCAATAAAGCAATCTCTGTAGGTACAAACTTCAACATAGCTACTTCTGACAGAGATAAAATTCTCGAAGGAAGTAACACTGTCGGAATTATGAACTCAGCGATTAAGCTTGAACCTGTTGTTCCTGTAAAAAATGCTGACGGAACTTGGGGATATTCAAAGTATATTGATTATCCGAATCCTGTGGCAGCCATTGAATACACCAACAGTAACGAGAAGAACCTTAATTTTGTTGGAAATCTATATGCCAAAGTTAATCTGGCAAAAGGCTTAGTTTTTAAAACCTTATTAGGGATAAACTTTAACCGTTATGATTCTTATGATTTCGATCCTACCTACTTCGTAAGTAATGCTCAGCAAAACACCATCAACAGAGTTTATCGCGGATATGAAAAAACAGACAACATAATGACTGAGAATACATTGAATTACAACGGCAACTTTGGCAAACACAGCATTAATGCAGTTATTGGCTATACCGCAGAGCAAACTCGTTATGAGGATATTTATGCCACAAAACAAAATACTCCGAACAATACTGCCGAAATGCAATACCTGAGTGCAGCTCAACTTGCCTCCTCTGCCACTGCTACCGGTACAGCCTATGAATCAGCTTTATTGTCTTATCTTGGAAGAGTAAATTACAGCTACGATGACCGCTATCTTGCTACAACCACATTCAGAACCGATGGTTCATCCAGATTTGGCAAATCAAACAGATATGGTTATTTTCCTTCATTTGCTCTCGCATGGAAATTTACAAATGAATCTTTTGTTAAAAATTTGGGGCTCGATTGGCTGGATTCAGGGAAAGTTCGTCTTGGATGGGGACAAGTCGGAAATCAGAATATTGACAATTACATGTTCCAAAACCTGTTAACATCATCTGCTCAGTACGCTTATTTATACGGAATACCGGAAACCTTGTATCAGGGAATCGTAGCTGTTGCAATGGGTAATGCTGATGTAAAATGGGAAACAACAGAATCTACAAATATAGGGATTGACCTTTCTTTATTGAGAGGAAGACTTAATTTCTCAGGAGAATATTACAACAAAACCACCAAAGACATGTTGTTGATTGAACCTATTCCTTACTTCTTAGGCTTTGAAACGGGACCAATGACTAACGTAGGTTCTGTTCAGAATAAAGGTTGGGAATTCAGTTTCGAATGGCGCGACAAAATTGGTAAAAACTTTGGATATAACATAGGCGGCAATATTACAACAATAAAGAACGAGGTACTTAGCCTTGGAACAGGGAAAGCCATCTCGGGAGGCGCCATCCGTAACGGTAACGCAACGTATACTTCGGTTGGAAATCCCATAGGTTCATTCTGGGGATACAAAACCGATGGACTTATTAATACAGCCGAAGAGTATGCAGATGTACGAACACGTCAACCAAAAGCAGATTATGGAGATGTTATATTTGTAAATAACAATAAAGACGAAGTACTGTCAGATCTCGATAAAACAGTAATAGGAAGCCCTATACCTGATTTCATTTACGGATTCAATCTGGGTGCCGAATATAAAGGAATCGACTGTAGCATTTCATTTGAAGGAAGCTACGGAAATGAAATTTTCAATGCTATGCGTTATTTCACCTATAGCCTGGCTGATGTAACTAATAAATCGGTTGATGTACTTGATTATTACTCAGCAACAAATACCGATGGAACAATGCCCCGATTAAATGGGAATGATCAAAACGACAACAATCGTATTTCCGACCGTTACATTGAAGATGGTTCTTACTTACGTTTGAAAAACTTACAAATAGGTTACACCCTGCCTGTCTCTTTGACCAAGAAGTTCTATGTAACCAAATTCAGATTTTTCGTTTCTGGTCAGAACTTAATGACTTTCACAAAGTATTCCGGAGCTGACCCTGAAGTTGGTCAAATAAGTTCAACAAACTATTTAAGTAGGGGTGTTGACATAGGTACTTACCCTCAGGCCAAAACAATCACAGGTGGTATTAACATTACATTTTAAAAGCGAAGCAATATGAAATCAACAAAAATATTAGGAATAATTTTATCAGCCTTAGTTTTATTTGGCTGTAGCGAAGATTTTCTGAACAAAACAAAATTAGGAGCTCTGACTACCGAGAGCTTCTTTGTTGCAGAAGGCGATGCCAATCAAGCAGTAATTGCAGCTTATAGTGATCTGAAAGATTATCGTTATACCTGGACAATCTGGGCTTTTGGCGATGTGCTGTCTGACGATGCCACTTACAGTGGAAGTGACGATGATGTACAAGCCTATGCGCTTATGGAATCATACAATTATCCAGCGGATAATGGACGCGTTTTAGGTCGTTATCAAATACTTTATCGTGGAATAAACAAAGCAAATCAGGCGATAGATGGCATTTCGAAAATGGATGAGAGTTTGTTTCACACATATAATAAAAACAGATTGTTGGGTGAAGCCCTATTTCTCAGAGCATACTATTATCACGAACTCGTTCGTGCTTATGGCGATGTACCTTTAATGACCAAGACTCCCACTATTGCCGACAAAACTCTGGCAAGAACACCAGCAAGCGAAGTGTATGCTCAGATAGAAAAAGACCTGATTGAGGCAGCCGGTTATTTGCCTAAAGTGAGTGAAATAGTTAAAGCAAAAGAGGCAGGTAGAATTACTCGGGGGGCTGCCAATGCTATGTTGTCACGCGTTTATTTATACGAAAAGAAATATGTTGAATGTAAAGCTGCTTCCTTAGAAGTATTTAAAGATGGTTATGCGCTAATGCCTAATTATGCTGATGTATTTACATTAGCAGGAGAACATTGTTCTGAATCAATTCTTGAAATTGACCACTACAACTCTTCAACCCAAAGCGCTGCCACAACCAACAATGGCAACTTCCACGTGTTAATGATGTTACCTTACGGAACTACCTATGGATACGGCATTAATCAGCCACGTCAAAGCCTGGCAGATGCATTTGATGCTGCAGGCGATGTCGTTCGCAAAGAAGCTACATTGCTCACTCCAACCGACTTACAAGCATGGGAAAGCGCTGCAGATTTTGCAAAATTAGCCCGCAACAGAACTGGTTATTACAATCAGAAATACTATTTAAAACCAGCCGAACGCTCAACACAAATCAGAAACAACCCCGTGAATATCCGTTTAATCCGTTTATCCGAAGTTTATCTGAATTATGCAGAAGCATGTGTAAAAGGATCTCCTGTTGATAACACAACTGCTCGTGAATACCTGAACAAAGTAAAAACCCGTGCAAAAATTGCTCCCGATAACACCAGTACAGGCGATGCTCTTTTTGATGTAATTATCAACGAGCGACGTCTTGAATTAGCCATGGAAGGCCATCGTTTCTGGGATATGATCCGTACAGGAAAAGCAGCCACAGCATTTGCTTCAAAAGGAACTTTCAACCCTGCCACAGATGGACTGTTACCAATTCCTCAAGCTGAAATAGACAATAGCGGAGGCATCATTACACAAAATCCAATGTGACAATTGCTTTATCCTGTTTTTTGAAAAAGCATAAATAAAACAAAAGCTGCAAAGAGTTGATTTTCATCAAACACTTTGCGGCTTTTCTGCGTAAATAAAAAAACCGGCATTAGTTGGACAAAAGCAACACTAAACGACGTACAATTACTCTTTCCCCAATTTCAATTCCATATACGGATACACCGGATTATCAAAACCGGCTGAACGGTATAATTTTTCACCAGCCACTGTTGTATGTAGGGACAATTTGGTTACACCTTGATTTTTGGCTTCAACAATCAATCTGTTGAGAATTAATGTGGAAATGCCCTGGCGTCTTGCTTCACGAAGTGTGTACATATTCAATACATCGCCTTCAAGATAAGTCGGACAGTTGAAATCACCGGGAATTCTGCGAAGTACCATAGCTCCATAAGCAACCGGTTGTTGTCCAAAAAATGCAACCAAAGCAATTACGCTTCCATTCTGAATACCTGTATTGAAATAACTTGAAAGTTCATTTTGCAGATGATTGATAACGGCTATTGGTCTTTCACCCTGTATCTCTGTAAAATATTTTATGCGATATGTAATCATTGTATCGATATCAGCTGTACCTACCCTACGGATTACAATTTTCTCTTTATCAATCAACATACCTGCAAGCGTTATTAAAGCGGACGGGCGACGACAATACCTGTCGCAGATTTATTGTTTCTGAGATATTCCTCTAAAGTTTCTGAAGAAATAAGCACCTTCATATATTGCTGACTGGCATGTAAAATATGAATTCTGCCATCCTGTCGAATAGCCAACACCACATGTTGTATATCCATCCCGCCTATGTTAGTGGTAATTCCCAAAATATCACCATCCTTTAGTTGATTTTCTATGGTTGAAATTTCATCTTCAGGGATAAAGCATTGTTTTCTTTTCGAAATTTCTTTTTCCTGTGCGGCAATTCCCGATATTAAATGCCGATTACCTGCCAATTGTTTATACATATCCGGATGCTTACTCATGAAACTTACGGGAAGAGCAACCGGCATGTTATTTATTTCGCAGCTAATGTTCTTTAAAAGTCCTTTCTGCTCATTGTCATAAATCCAATCACTGAAATAATGCAAACGTGACGTGTAATCATTTATCATTCCACTTCTGTACCTTATACTTTTCAATTCTTTTACAAAAGTATCGAAATCTGGGGTTGCTGACTGAACGGTACGGGCCAATGCCAAACAGTTTTCAGCAAAAGTGGTACAATCGAACTCCCTTAGATTGATAATCATTCTCTCTTTAACTCCACTTTCCAAAGTATGAGCTACATAGGGAGTTCCTATCAGAATTTTTCCGGATTTGATAATCAAATCGCCTATTGATAAGGTTTTTTCTTTTTTGATCGAGTCAAGTATATTGTCAACAATTACAATGTCTTTTTTTTCAAAAGCCACATCACCAATCGTATTTTGAGCTGCAAGTTTAAAGTTTGCACCCACCAATGATACGATTATAAAAACCAACAATAGTGATTGTTTCATTGCGCTTATATTTATCTGTTATTTTTTATTCTGTAACTTAAAAGCATCTACAGCTTTTTTTACCGATCCATGAATGAGTAAAATATTCTTTGCCTGCTCGTAATCTATTCCCAACTCTTCGACTATCATTCGGGCACCCCGATCAACAAGTTTGGCATTCGACAACTGCATATTGACCATTTTGTTTCCTTTTACACGTCCAAGTTTAATCATTGTTATTGTTGTGATCATGTTCAATACCAATTTTTGAGCCGTACCTGATTTAAGTCGGGTACTTCCAGTTACAAATTCAGGACCAACAATAGCTTCAATTTTTATTTCGGCCTCCTGTGCAATGGGTGAATTTGGATTACAGGAAACAGATGCAGTCAGAATTCCGTTGGCACGAGCATTCCTCAAAGCACCAATTACATAAGGAGTTGTGCCTGAAGCCGCAATTCCTATTACCGTATCATTCTGATTTATATTGTGTTCTGTCAGCTCTTGCCAGCCTCGCTCCATATCATCTTCTGCATTCTCAACCGGATTACGCAACGCATGATCACCTCCTGCAATAAGTCCGACTACCAAATGAGGCGGCATACCGAAGGTTGGCGGAATTTCGGATGCATCGAGAACACCCAATCTTCCGCTGGTTCCGGCTCCAAGATAAAAGATCCTGCCACCTCGTTTCATCCTTTCTACTATCTTTTCGACAAGTTCTTCAATTTGTGGTAATGCTTTCGACACAGCCAACGGAACCTTCATGTCCTCTTCATTCATTTCGGACAATAAATCATGAACAGATTTTTTATCTAGATTTTCGTGTAATGAATTTTGCTCTGTAATTTTTTGAAATGCCATAATATATTTTTCTTGTGCTTGTATTATCTATCTATCTATCTATTTGTTGTATGATATTTTATAAGTCCCGGCATGGGGCTCTTTTCTACCGCGTCAACCGTTACACCACATTCTGCGGCCGCTTTAAGAAGTAAATCTTTAAAATAAAAACCAACCGACCCGATAAAAGATGTTTTCATCGTTTGAAAATCGTATTGCATGACGTTCCGTTTAAAAAAGGACACGAATCCGGCATATACAATATCATAAACCGAAGATTCGGATATGTGTTCGCTGAGGAAGGGAGTAAAAGCCGCAAGATAACGATTCGGGAAGGGTTTTTTATATATATCTTCGAGAATCCCTTCAGCAGTCAGGTGATATTCATTCATAAAAGCAATCCGCAAGTCGGCCGGAATCTGATTTTTCAAACAGTCAGACACGAAAGTTTTGGATAACACTGCTCCACTTCCTTCATCGCCGAGAATGAAACCCAATGGAGAAACATTATTCACAATTTCGGAGCCATCGTAGTAACATGAATTAGATCCGGTTCCCAGAATACAAGCTATGCCTTTTTCAGCCCCAAACAACGAACGGGCAGCAGCCAGTAAATCGCTCTGCACTTCAATTGGGATATGTTTAAAGTAAAAACCGAGTGCATTGCAAACGGTTGCTTTCTTTTCCGGAAATGAACAACCGGCTCCATAAAAATAAATCTGGCTGATTGATAATTCCCCCAGTTCGGGTATCAGAAAGTACTCTATTTCAGATTTTATTTCACTTTCTGTTTGGTAAAAAGGATTAATCCCTTTGGTAAAAATACGCTTCACTACTACTGAATTCTCAACTACAAGCCACTCTGTTTTGGTGGATCCACTGTCTATAATTAATTGCATAAACACTTTTTTCTGATTTATATTTCATTTTCAGAGTGCAAAATAACGCAAAAGGTTTCAACCAACCAAAGGAAAATAGAAAAAATTGAGTTTTGAGTGCAAACGTTTGCATTAAATTTGAAAATTCAGAAATTTTTAGTAATTTTGTCGCAAAATAAAACACAGAAAAAACACAGAACTTATTATATGAGAACAAATTTAAGCTCGCAAATAACCCTAACACGCGTTTCTAAAAGGTATTATCAACCCGATGATGTTTTTGATCTTTCGCGTGTAACCCGTTACGAAAAGATTGCAACCGAGATTTTCGAGAACGAAAAAAACGGGGCGCTTATAATCGCCGAAGAAATTGCCGGACTTATAAAAGAAAAACAATCAAAAGGCGAAAATTGTGTGCTGGGTTTTACCAATGGAAAATCAACTGTCGGTATCTATGCCGAACTTGTACGGCTACACGTTGAAGAAAAACTGAGCTTTAAAAATGTAGTCGTATTTAACCTGTTCGAATATTATCCTTTAAGCAACACCACACAAGGCTGCTTTCTGCAAATGAAAGAAATGCTTTTCGATCACGTGGATATTTTACCTGAAAACATATTTTCGCCCGACGGCATGTTGGATAAATCGGAAATCATGGAGTCGTGCAGGGCTTACGAACAAAAAATAGCTTCGCTTGGCGGCATCGATTTGCAGATTCTGGGTATAGGCCGTTCAGGAAATATCGGTTTCAACGAACCAGGTTCGCAGTCCAATTCAACCACAAGGTTGATTTTACTCGACAACATATCTCGTAAAGATGCAGCCGAACTCTTTGGAAATGCAGAGGCTGTTCCCATCAGCGCTATCACCATGGGCGTGGGCACCATTCTGAAAGCCAAACGGATTATTTTAGCCGCCTGGGGCGAACACAAATCGACTGTCGTTAAAAATGCTACCGAAGGCCCGATCTCCGAATCAATTCCGGCTTCGTATCTCCAGCTTCACTCCAATGTGAAAATGGTAATTGACCTCCATGCTGCAGGCGAATTAACGCGGATAAGCCGTCCGTGGTCGGTTACTTCGTGCGATTGGGACGACAAGCTGATACGCCGCGCAATTGTATGGCTTTGCATGAAAATTAAAAAACCCATACTGAAACTTACCAATAAAGATTACAACGAAAACGGACTAAGCGAACTTTTGGCTCTTTACGGCTCCGCCTATAATGTAAATATCAAAATATTCAACGATTTACAACATACCATCACCGGTTGGCCCGGAGGAAAACCCAACGCCGACGACACCAATCGCCCCGAACGGGCAAAACCATATCCCAAAAAAATATTGATTTTCAGCCCACACCCCGACGATGATGTTATTTCGATGGGTGGAACCTTCAAGCGATTGATCGATCAGCATCACGATGTGCATGTTGCCTATCAGACATCGGGAAATATAGCCGTTGCCGATGATGAAGTAATTCGTTTTCTTTCATTTCTGAAAGGATTTAAAGACATGTACGACAAGAAAAACATTTCTTTGGAATCGAAATACAACGAATTCAAAAAGTTTATTCTTGAAGATAAAAATGAAGGCGATCTCGACACCCGCGAAATTCTCGAACTGAAGGCGCTCATTCGCCGAGGCGAAGCAAAAGCGGCATGCCGTTACATCGGTTTGCCCTCTAAAAATGTGCATTTTCTGAATCTCCCTTTTTACGAAACAGGTACCGTTATGAAAGCTCCTATAAGCCAAAATGACGTTGATATTGTCAAAAGTTTACTGAACGATTTAAAACCACATCAAATTTATGTTGCCGGAGATTTAGCCGATCCGCACGGGACGCACAAGGTTTGCCTCGACGCCGTCTTAGCAGCCATCGACGACTTGAAGGATGAAGCATGGATGAAAGAATGCCGGATATGGATGTATCGCGGAGCCTGGAAAGAATGGGAAATCGACCACATTGAAATGGCAGTTCCTATCAGTCCAGAAGAATTAAGAAACAAACGAAACGCCATCCTGCGTCACCAGTCGCAAATGGAAAGCGCCCCTTACCTGGGTAACGACGAACGTTTATTCTGGCAACGCTCCGAAGACAGAAACAGAGCTACAGCCGAATTGTATTCACAATTGGGACTGGCATCTTACGAAGCCATCGAAGCCTTTGTTCAATATATGCCGGTATAACAAGAAACAACAATAAACCAAAGCACAAACATAACGATACAGAATGAAACAAATCAATTGTTTTATAGCATTTAAAGATGCGTTACACGCGCAGAAAACCGTAGAGAATCTAAGCAAATCCGAATTGGTGAATAAAATATACTTAATAACGGACAAAAATAACGAAACTACACTTCCCTGTTGCGAAATTATTCAAACAGATTCTTTTTCGAGCAGCCTGACCATTCAGAAAATTGCCGAAAAGTCGGATACACAATTCTCGTTGATTTATACAAAACACACAACGCTCAAATTAGGTCAGTATGCATTGGAACGTTTTTACAACATTGCCAATAGTACCGGCGCCGGATTGGTTTACTCCGATTATTACCAGATTGCCAATGGTGTCCGCTCCAATTTGCCTCTGATAGATTATCAGGAAGGAAGCCTGCGCGACGATTTTAATTTTGGATCGTTATTGTTTTATAACTCAGGAAAGCTAAAAAAAGCCGCTGCCGAAACAACCGATAATTACCAATTTGCCGGACTTTACAACCTCCGACTGAAAGTATCGCAACAGGCCGAATTGCTTCATATCAACGAATATCTGTATTCGGAAGTTGAATTCGACACACGCAAAAGCGGCGAAAAGCTATTCGATTACGTCGATCCGAAAAACCGCGATGCCCAAATTGAAATGGAAATTGCCTGTACCGACCATCTAAAAAAGATCGGCGGGTATTTAGCGCCTGTTTTCAAGAATATTGAGTTCAACGAAAGCAATTTTCCGGTCGAGGCTTCGGTTATTATCCCTGTGCACAACCGTGTAAAAACACTGGAAGATGCTATTAAATCAACCCTCTCACAAAAAACCGATTTCCCGTTCAACCTCATTATCGTGGATAATCATTCGACGGATGGGACTTCGGAAATTATAGAAAAACATGCTAAAGCCGACAGCCGTTTAATTCACATTATTCCTGAAAGTATCGACCTGGGAATCGGCGGTTGCTGGAATACAGGAGCAGACTCGCCACTATGTGGAAAATTTGCCGTGCAACTCGACAGTGACGATATTTACAAAGACGAAAATACTTTACAAACCATCGTTAACGCATTTTACGAACAAAATTGCGCCATGGTGATCGGCTCGTACACCACCACTAATTTTGCCATGGAAACCATCGCCCCCGGATTGATCGACCACAAGGAATGGACTACTGAGAACGGACGGAACAACGCTTTACGTATCAACGGACTCGGGGCGCCACGCGCATTCTACACCCCCGTTTTACGCAACATCAAAGTACCGAATACCAGTTACGGCGAAGATTATGCCCTGGGATTAGCCATAAGCCGCGAATATCAAATCGGGCGCATTTACGACTCTATTTACCTTTGCCGCCGTTGGGACGATAATTCGGATGCTTCGCTCGATGTGGTGAAAATGAACGGACATAATTTGTATAAAGATAAGATACGGACGATAGAATTGAAGGCAAGAAAAAGGCTATCCCTGACTCCCGAAAAAGAAATGGATTAATCCAAACAGTTAACAATATGTAATTGTTAAATCGAAACGATTAATTATTTTAAATAAATCATATTCAAGCCCATTAACGTTTTTAACGGAATAAAATTTGCTGCATAAAAAACATACATTTAAAAACTAAAGTATCATGAAAAAAACAATTATTTTCAGTTTTGGTTTGTGTTTTTTATGCACAATCTTTTCCTTTGATTTATCGGCACAAGAGTACAAAAACTTCGATTTAAGCAAGTATTACACGCCTGATATTGTGCGCAATGCGATGGATTTGAATTTTAACTCTGCGGGGCAATATTCCAACTCAAAAGGCAGGTACGAAGATCCGGCTTGGACCGTTGATTCTTCTTCGACATCGAACATTAATGGTACAATAAATTCTTCATTCAACACCTATAAAAATACGCGGAAAAGAATTTCGTCCTTGACGCTCAACGGATATTTCTCGGGAGCTTATTCGTCAAACCGGGAGACAACCGGATCCACCGACAAAAGGAACAGCAACGCTGGAAGTCTGGGAGTGAATTATTCCGACAAATTTTATAGTACATCAACGTTCTTTCTTTCAGCAGGGATAATAGCCTGGTTAAACCCGAGAAACTACAGGCAGAATGAAGAAATGCGTCTATATCAAAAAAAAACAAATGGGAAAAATATCGGATATACTTTTAATCCATCGGTAGGAATAGGTATAGGAAGAATAGAACAGGTTCAGGATGCCCGTCAGGCTATATACATGTTAAATGATTTATCCAAAAAAGGAGTTTTAACCCGACAGCTGACCGATAATGAAGTTTTCAGCCTTGCACAGCAAATGTCGACGGTAAAAAACAAACGTTTCCTCGATTCACGTTTGCGGTTGATTGACGAAGTTACAGCCATCGATGCTTTCTTTGTGAGTAATGGCTTGCTCAACAAATCGGATGCTGCCTATTTTACAACTTTGTACGACAATTGGTTGTATGGAGCCGCTTTTGAAAGAAAATCGGGACAGACTTTTGAATTCCAAATAAATGGTAGCATTAGAAACGACTACAGTAAAACTGAAACTAACTTCACCCTTCCTGATTCAGTGTATTGGAGCAAGTCCAACTCTAATCAGGTTCGTGGCGAATTGGCATTGGTTTACGCATTCGAAAAACCATTTAAGCTCAACTGGCAACATTCAGCTAATGCATCATTGAGAGCTAGTTTAATTCCCGTCGAGCATAAAAATTCGAACAGTACCAGCGACACCGAAAATATTAGCTCTTATGACAACAGAGATATCTCGCTTTGGGGAAATTACAAATTAGGCTATTACCCAAATTCACGTACAAATCTTCAGCTTGGAATAAGTCAGTCCGTTGGACGGTCTTTTCAAAAAAACACAACAGCTAACGTTGATGAAGAGCAAATTAAGAATTTCAACGCCCAAACTGTGTTAGATTTCTCAACCTACTATTATTTATCTCCGCAATTAAGAATTTCGGGAACGGTTTCGGCAGTCAAAAATTATTATAAAAACAATTATATAGTTTCTATTTTAAAAGGTAATAATTTTAATGCACACTTTAACCTCACTTTAAACTACGCATTTTTCTAAACAAACAACAATACATTTTTTATTGAATGAACAAACTCAACAATCAGATAAAATCCTTATTCCACGAGCAGGTTTCCGGTTGGGAACTTGCCCGTGTTAATTACGAGGGTTTGAGAACTGTCAGAACAAAGAGTTTTTCTTTCGGCGATTTTGATGTGAAGGTGCAGTTTAACCCCGCCCGCATCGTATCGTCGGGGGCTAAGATGGACGCTAAAACCATAGCCGAACGTCCGTGTTTTCTGTGTGCCGGAAACCGTCCGGTAGAGCAACAGGGGGTGGATGCCGGCAAGTATACCGTGTTGGTAAACCCTTTTCCCATTTTCCCCGAACATTTCACCATTCCGCATAAGGAGCATGTTGCCCAGCAAATAAAACCCTATTTTACCGATATGCTTGAACTTGCCGAAGCGTTGGACGATTACCTCGTTTTTTATAACGGTCCGAAATGCGGGGCATCCGCTCCCGACCATATACATTTTCAAGCCGGCACAAAGGATTTCCTGCCCTTGGTAAACGATTATAAAAGACTGAAATCGACCCATACCGAGCTGTTGATTGACGATGAAGGCTACCAGATATTCACCATGAAAAATTACCTGCGAACGGTTTATTGCATCGAATCGAACAGCATAAAAGCAAGTAAAATCGCTTTCGATTCGTTGTACGAAAGATTTCAGACGCCAATCCCTTCCTCCGTCCTCTCCCAAGTAGAGGATGCTGAACCCTTGATGAATATTGTATGTAATTTTGAGGCAGGGAAATGGTACACCTTTGTATTGCCCCGCAAGGCTTTCCGTCCGTGGCAATACATTGCCGAAGGCAACCGGCAATTGCTGGTAAGTCCCGCCACCGTGGAAATGTGCGGCATCTTTATTACGCCGGTCGAAAGCCATTTTGAACGAATTACGAAAGAGGATGTGCTGAGTATTCTGGAACAAGCGAGTATTTGAATAGAATTTGACGCTTTTTATTTCAACTAAAAAGTATTTTACTTTATATATATAGCTTTTTGCTTCTCGTATGAAGTTTTTTGCTTTTCGTATAAAGCTTTTTGCTTCTTGTATGAAGTTTTTTACTTCTTGTATGAAGCTTTTTACTTTTTGTATGAAGTTTTTTACTTTAATATTAAAGTTTTATAAATTAAAATTAAAGCTATATACATTATTTCTGAGTCTTTTTATTTATAGGTTGAAGTATTTTACTTTAAAATTGAGGTGTTTTATTAAAACAAAACATAATATTCGTTCGTTATTGATATTATATTCATACCTAAAAACAATAATAATATGGACGACACGACAAAAAACAGCTTAGGGGTTACAAATTCGTATCCTCATAACGGGAAATTGATGCATGATTACATAGCAAAATACGGTGTAAATCGTGCCGAGTTGGCCCGAAAAATGAATGTTTCCACTACTTCGGTATATCAGTATGCTGGGAGCCCGTCGCTACAACTAAGTATTTTATGGAAAGCCAGCCTGGCATTGAATCATAATTTTCTGGCCGAACTGGGTGAAAAACTTCCGGTCGATTACATAACCAACCGCGAAGCCGAACAAAAACAACAGATCGACGAGCTGCAAAAAGAACTTGAAAAACTGAAATTCGAGCTTTCGATCTATAAAAATATCGTAGGAAAATAATCAGGGAATATTTATGAAAAAAAAGTTTTTATTCATAGGTTTTTTCGTTGTTAGTCTCGGGGCGCCGGCGCAAAAAACGGCCGATTACAGCGCTGTTGACAATAAAATAAGTCAGATACCCGATTCATCAATGCAGTCGACACAAAGTATTGCCCGGTTTATCAACTCGAATTTCAGTAACCAGAATGACAAAGTGAGAGCCGTTTATTGCTGGGTGGCTAAAAACATACAGTACGATGTGAAAAATATGTTTGCGGTAAATTTTTACGAAAACGAGCAGGAAATTATTGACAAAACGCTGAAAACGCGCAAAGGAGTTTGTATGGGGTATGCCGTTTTATTCAGCGACATTGCCAACAAAACAGGTATAAAATCGTATGTTGTGGACGGATACACGAAACAAAACGGCAAAGTGGATTACGTTCCGCATGCATGGGTGGTAGCAAAAGTCGATTCAGACTGGCATTTGTTCGACCCGACATGGGGAGCAGGTTATGTGTTGAATTCAAAATTCACAAAGCAGTTAAACAATATTTATTTCAAAATAAAACCGGAGGAAATGATCAAGTCTCACATGCCATTCGATCCTATCTGGCAACTTTTGAATTATACGGTTAGCAACGAAGAATTTAATCAGGATAAAACAACTGAAAACACAAAGAAACTGTTTTTCAATTTCAACGATTCGATTGCAAGTTACGAAAATCAAAGCAAAACGGAACAACTGACCGCTGCAACCCGACGTCTTGAGAAAAACGGCGTATCGAATACCATTTTATTTGACAGATACCAGTACAACAAGCGTGAAATTGAGTATTTAATCAACAAACAATATTCGGAAATTTTCAACAAAGCAGTAAGTGATTACAACGAAAGTATCAGGACATTGAACGAATTTACAGATTACCGGAATAAACAGTTTACGCCTGCAAAACCCGATCCCCTGATTAAACTAATGCTCGAAAATGCAGAAAGCTCATTAGAAAGGTCAAAGAGTGCAATTGCAGGTATCAATACTGCCGATCCAAGCATTAAAATGTCGGTTAATCAATTGAAACTATCGATTGATGACGCGTATAAGCAACTAAATGAACAGAAGGTTTTTCTTGCTAAATATTTATCAACAGGAAAGCTGTTCAGAAAATCATTATTTTACAAATACACCTGGATGGGAATACCATTAAATTAATCGAGATGAATTACACGGAACCCGTTATACACGTCGGCATTTTATCGGCCGAAGAGATTGAATTTGTGCTGAACGGAACATTTATTGCGTTAAGCGGAAAGGACTACAAAGGCAAGCAAAAAGCAAAATATATCGACGGCAAAGTGTTGTTCGATGGTAAAAGTCATGATGAATTGATTTTCGAACCCATTGGTGAAAACACTTCGTTCGATCTGATTAATGTAATCATTGGGATCGATTTCCACTGGGAACGTAAGGAAGACCAACGTTTCAAAGGCGCATTGAAAATCATCGTCGAAGACAAAAACATCACGGCTATCAACCGGGTAAAAGTGGAAGATTACCTCACCAGCGTTATTTCCAGCGAGATGAGCGCCACTGCTTCAGGCGAATTGCTGAAAGCCCATGCCGTTATTTCGAGGAGTTGGTTGCTAAGCAACAGCCCCCTAAATTCCCCGAAGGGGGAATTAAAGAACCCTCTTTCTGAAAATGTAGAATACGAAGCCAGCTCTAAAAGCCCCTCCTTTGGAGGAGTTGGTGGGGCTTTTATCAAGTGGTACGAACGCGATGCCCACGCCCATTTCGATGTATGCGCCGACGACCATTGCCAGCGTTATCAGGGAATCACACGGGCTTCGACCAAAGCCGTGAAAAAAGCCATCGAGATTACCCGTGGCGAAGTATTGATGTTTAATAAAGAAATCTGCGATGCGCGTTTCTCCAAATCCTGTGGCGGCGCTTCCGAAACCTTCGAGAATTGCTGGGCGCCGGAACATTATCCGTACTTGACAAAAGTGATAGACAATCCAACCAATCCCGAAGGTTTTGAATTGAATCTGACCATAGAAGCCAATGCCGAAAAATGGATCCGCCAGAGTCCCCAAGCATTTTGCAATACCACTGATAAAAAAGTGCTGGCGCAGGTACTGAACAACTACGATCAGGAAACAACCGACTTCTTCCGCTGGAAAGTGGAATACACGCAGGCGGAGCTCTCAGAACTCGTTGCCCGCCGTTCAGGCATCGACTTTGGACAAATTATTGACTTAATTCCTGTAAAACGGGGCGAATCGGGACGAATCATTGAACTTAAAATTGTAGGGACAAAAAAAAACATCATTGTTGGCAAAGAGCTTGAAATCCGCAAATGGTTATCTAATTCGCACCTTTACAGTTCGGCTTTTGTGGTTGACAAGTCGGATATAGTAGATGATATACCGCAGCATTTTACCCTTACCGGCGCCGGCTGGGGACATGGCGTAGGTCTTTGCCAAATCGGCGCCGCCGTGATGGGCGAAAAGGGGTACAAATACAAGGAGATTTTATTGCATTATTTCAGGGGAGCGGAGTTGAAGAAAATATATTAGACATTCATTTTTTCCAAAGTTTGAAACATTAAAAAAGATGAAAGAGAAAAAGTTTTGCGGAGAATAAATATTAAAACATGAATTTTTAAAAATACAATATGGAAAACAATCACAAAAAGAAAACTTCGCCGTGGGCATGGATACCAACGCTGTATTTCGCCGAAGGATTACCTTATGTAGTAGCCATGACGGTGGCGGTGATTATGTACAAACGCCTTGGCATTTCGAATACCGACATTGCCTTATACACCAGCTGGCTGTATTTGCCATGGGTTATCAAACCTTTCTGGAGCCCGTTTGTGGATATTATCAAAACCAAACGCTGGTGGATCGTGAGCATGCAATTGCTGATCGGAGCAGGGTTGGCCGGTGTGGCTTTTCTGATTCCCATGCCGTTTTTCTTTCAGGCTACGCTGGCGGTACTTTGGCTGATTGCCTTCAGCTCAGCTACCCACGATATCGCCGCGGATGGTTTTTACATGCTGGCATTGGACAGTTCCCAGCAATCGTTTTTTGTGGGTATCCGAAGTACTTTCTACCGGTTGGCTATGATCGCAGGGCAAGGCGTTTTGATTATTATTGCCGGCAGCCTCGAAAGTTTTACCGGACTGGAACCTCTGCAATTTACCGCCCAGTCATCGAAAACCGCCCAGACCGAAATTGTATTGCAACCGCAGAATTTCGCAGTTCCGCAAACCGACGAAATGACTTTTGTGGCTTTTCCTTCGAACCTGGTTTTAAACACCAACAACATCACCCCCGATTCATTAAACAAAATCAAGGCTTTTGCCATTGGGCAAAACCGGAAAAACGGATTTATCGAGACGGAAAAAACAGACGTTGAAACTACAGGAGGCAATACTTCGTGGTGGAGCGAAAAAGTATCGGCTCCACTCGGAAGTTTTATAAAAACAAATTTCGGCGAGAAAAGAAAAGCTGTTTCGGGCAGCGATGGCAAAGTAGGGAATACCGGCCTTGTAGCTGTACGCCTGACTAAAAAGCCGGAAGCCGGTGAAACGGTGGTACTCAACTCAAGTTTCGGGAAAGGCGATAAAAGCATATCGTTACTGGCAGGCGAACGGGTTGTGTTTACCGAAGAAAACTGGGACAAACCGGCTTATCTGGTCGTACAGCTCGATTATAAGTTGAAAGATGAAGTAAAAAGTGAATTCAAGGGAATTTCAGGGAATATTAAATTGGCATGGAGTATTACCTTCTTTATCCTGGCCGGATTATTCATATTGTTCTTCGTTTACCACCGTTTTGTATTGCCTCGTCCCGACTCTGATCATGCAACCGTGACGCACTCGGCAGCCGACATCTTTCGTGAGTTCGGACTCACTTTCAAATCGTTTTTCCAGAAACCGGGCATAGTGCTTGCCATCACTTTTATGCTTCTTTACCGACTTGGCGAAGCCATGCTGGTGAAAATGTCCTCCCCTTTCCTGCTCGATGCACGTGAAGTAGGCGGGCTGGGACTGACTACAGGGCAGGTTGGTTTGGTTTACGGAACCGTAGGCGTTATTTCGCTTACTTTAGGCGGAATTGTAGGTGGAATTGCTGCTTCGCGCAAGGGTTTGAAATATTGGATATGGCCCATGGCGTTGTGTATCACTTTACCACATTTGGCCTACCTGTATTTATCATGGTTCACCCCCGAAAGCCTGATTCTTATCAATATCGCCGTGGCGATTGAACAATTCGGTTACGGATTCGGCTTTACGGCTTATATGCTGTATATGATTTATTTTGCCGATGGCGAACATAAAACGGCACATTATGCCATCTGTACCGGATTCATGGCACTGGGCATGATGCTTCCGGGCATGATAGCCGGATGGTTGCAGGATTTATTGGGTTACAATCATTTCTTTATCTGGGTAATGATTTGCGCGATACCAACGTTGGCGGTTATTCCGTTTATGAAGATTGATAAAAATTACGGAATAAAAAAGACAGCCCCCTAAATCCCGCCCGCCTCTTGCCTAAAGTCGAGACAAGTAAAGTCGAGAGACAGCAAAGGGGGGATTTTTAGAGAGTGTGAATGACACAAATATCGCAAATCAAAGCAAATTTTTATTTACCTTTGCAAACAATAATTGAGTTACAATATAACGTTTAATAATTTGCTCTTCAAAAGTCCCCCTTGCTGTGTCTCGACTTGAGAGGCGAGAGGAGATTTAGAGGGAGGGAGTTTTATATGAAGATATTAATTCTTGGCGCCGGGAAAATGGGCACATTTCTTACCGATGTTTTGTGCATTCAGCACGAAGTAGCTTTGTTCGATACCGATCCGAAGCGATTACGCTTTGTGTTCAACACCTTGCGAATGACAGCATACGAAGAAATCCACGCCTTTGAACCGGAGCTGGTTATCAACTGCGTAACCTTGAAATATACGATTGAAGCCTTTCAGAACGTGTTGCCGTATTTGCCCAAAAACTGCATTATTTCCGATATTGCTTCGGTAAAAACAGGTTTGCAAAAGTACTACGAAAGTACCGGCATGCGTTATGTTTCCACGCACCCGATGTTCGGACCTACCTTTGCCACACTCGATAACCTGAGCACACAAAGCGCCATTATCATTTCCGAGTCCGACCACATGGGAAAAGCTTTTTTCAAGGATTTATACGGTTCGCTTAAATTGAAAATTTTTGAATATAGTTTCGATGAACATGATGAAACAATTGCATATTCGCTTTCAATTCCATTTGCTTCAACGCTGGTTTTTGCGTCAGTAATGATACCACAGGAAGCTCCGGGTACTACTTTTAAGCGCCACATGGACATTGCCAAAGGTTTGTTGAGTGAAGACGACTATTTACTTGCTGAAATACTTTTCAATCCTCACACCCACAATCAGGTGGAGAAAATCCGAGCAGAATTAAAAACATTAATGGAAATTATTGATGAAAGAGATTCGGAACGAATGCAAGCTTTTTTAAAAAAAGTGAGGAAAAATATTGAATAATTAATGATGCATAATTCACAATGCATGGTTTTGAAAAATGATTAATTAAAAAATTAGTGTAATTCGTAAAATTCGTATTTATGGAAACAAAAGAACAAGTATTGGAAGCCATGAAAAAAGCGGGCGTTCCTTTAAATGCAGGCAAATTGGTAGAGCTCACCGGTCTCGACCGGAAAGAAGTGGACAAAGCCATGAAACAATTAAAAACCGAAGGAGCTATCGAATCGCCCAAAAATTGCTTTTGGCAACCGAAATGAAAGAATTTTTCACTTAATTGAACAGCCGTCTTGCAAATTTGCGGGACGGTTGTTTTTCCTGAGTTCGATATAAAAGTTGTATAATCATACGCCCGGATAAATCCGCAGGTTATGCACAGAAAATCCCTACAGGATCTTCTGTGTTGCGTAACCAATGAAATGGATGGATTTTCAGCGCCTGAATTGAAAACGCCTTGCATCAGAAATTATAAATACAGATTTAATATACGAATAGCCAATAATAAAACAGTTTTTCAGCAAACTCTAATTACAAGAATTGTAAGCATTTACTTTCATGTATAAATAAAGCCCCCCTAATTTTTTTCTCCCTGAGGTCGAAAGACCGTTGGTTCCCCCCGGAAGGGGGACTTAAAGACTTGTCCTGTATTTTCATTTTCTTTGGTTAAAGCCTGATTGAATGAATGTTTCATCTGTTTATAATTTATATATCTGCCCCCTAACCCCCTAAAGGGGGAATAATACAGGTACTTTGAGTTTTGTTATTTTATAATCATCTCCTTGTGTGTCCTGATTTTTAATCTCGGTCATGGGGGTTCATCTGTTTAAATTTTA
>JAJFVH010000162.1 GCA_021371875.1 Bacteroidales bacterium | reverse complement strand
AAAAACGTAGCAACAACTGCACCTGTTGGCCAAACTGCAGCAGTTTCGGGTACTCCTTTCGATGGCGCTCCTGCATCTGCCGGTGAAGGAAGCGATTTACCGTTTTGAAGCCCTTAACCCCCACAGGGGAAACAAAGAATTATTTATTATAAACTATATTGAGTCAAACTAATCATAAAAACTCCTCTTTTGGAAGGGTTTGGGGAGGCTGATGAATAATAAAATCTTATTAGGCATGAGTGGCGGCACCGATAGCTCGGTTGCTGCCATTCTTTTATTGGAACAAGGCTACGAAGTGACAGGCATAACCTTTCGTTTCTGGGAGGAAGGTGATAATTATCATCTGAGAGATGCTCAACAATTGGCATCCCAACTGGGCATAGAACACATTGTTTACGATGCCCGTAAAGTATTTAAAAATACTGTCGTTCGTTATTTTGTGGACGAATATTTAGTGGGTCGTACTCCATTTCCTTGCGTAAAATGTAACAACGAGCTGAAATGGAAACTGATATTGCAGGAAGCGGATCGGCTTGGATGCGATAAAGTAGCCATGGGGCATTATGTCAATATCATTCACGAAAATGGTCGTTATTTTGTTGCTGAAGGTGTTGATGCCGATAAAGATCAGTCGTTTTTTCTTTGGGGATTAAATCAGGAGCAATTGGCGCGGATTGTTTTTCCATTGGGTGGATTTCATAAAACCGAAGTACGTAAAATGGCAGCCGATCGTGGATTTCTGAAAGTGTCGGAAAAGAAAGACAGCCTTGGAGCCTGTTTTTGTTCGAGTGACTATCGTCCATTTTTGAAATTGCAATTGACCGAACCCGACAAATTGATTTATCCCGGAAATTTTATTGATGAAAATGGAAAGGTATTGGGCCAGCATGATGGGTTTCCGCTTTACACGGTGGGACAGAGGCGAGGATTGATACATTTGAACCGGAAAGTGTTTGTAAAAGAAATACGTCCTGAAAGCAATGAAGTGGTGCTGGCATCGCTCGAAGGGATGTATAAAACCAATTTTCTGATTCGTGATGTGAATATAGTAGATGCGCATCCGTTTACAAATAAGTTTGACATTGTTTGCCGCATTCGTTACCGTAAGCAAAATACCTTATGCCGTGTTGTTTTTCTTGAAAACGGAAAAGCACATGTCGAACTTGCCGAAGCGCTGGAATCAATCGCTCCCGGACAAACTGCCGTGTTTTACAAAGAAGGAAAAGTGCTCGGAGGTGGATTTATAGTTTGATAACGCTTCCACAGTCTTGTCTTTGTTCTTTTGTCTAAAGTCTAAAGTCTTGACTGGAGACAGTTTCACTGTTCAACGCTTCCACAGCGTTCAAAATAACTATTAGTCCGTTCGGACTTAAATATCAATAGAAAACATGCAGCATTTTATTTATTTCCCGTCAGGGAATTAATATATTTATCCCCTACGGGGAATCTGATGCATGAAACATCATTTTCGATTGATGTGAATTTCCTACGGAAAACCGGCATTACCCTATATGCATTGCCTTTCGGACAAATGCTTGTTTCTTTCCGCTCCTTCGGAGCTTTCAAATAGCTGCAACGCAGCGGATAGAAGCATCGCTTTGAGCAGCAGTTCAAAGTTTTAGAGAATTGCTTTGAAAAGCTCAAATATTAAAATAGCTTCCACGCCTTGTCTTTTGTTTAAAGTCTGGGGACTGGAGACCGGGGACTGAAGACAATTTCACAGTTCCACAATTCCCCAGTTTCACGCTTCCACAATTCCACGTCTGGAGACTTTTGACTACCTGCGCCTTTGCCTTTGCCTGTACCTTTGCCTTTGCCTTCATTTCAACGCTTCGCCTTAAATAACATAACTACTCACCACATCACTCCATACGCGCGAGGGATGAGTGCGTGCTGCAGCCACTTTAAAGCAATACTCTTTACCGCTCGTAAGTCCGTCTATCATTATCTTGCGGCGCGAATTTGTAATTTGTATCCACACACTATCGGACGTGGCGGGAGCCTCGCAGTAGGCAAACACGTAAAATAGCGCCTTACTCACCACATTGCAGCTCAGCCAGACACTTCCGTTCATATTTCCCGGTATTATCCGTACATTTTCAGGCTGATCAAGCATTCCTACCTTTGCTGCTTTTCTGTGCATGTCAAAACCGGAACTGCTAATGACAACATCATCGCCTTTGCTCGTAAGCTGCACGTAAGTAGCCACTTCCTGCAAACAAATCTCCAGGTTCCGGCGACATTCCCGCTTGATAGCCGTAGAAAGTTTACCACCTAACCCTGTATCTGCCAATGCAGCATCATAACTCTTAATTTTGGCCTTCAATTCATCTAATTTCGACTGAATATCGGAAAAATAAACATTGTTCGTCATTTTTTCCAATACAGCTGCTGCCTTTACTGCCAAATCAGCATCCTTGTATTTCTGTGCCGAAAAGGTTTTTGATACTATCGCTTTGTCCATATCATTGATTTTTAAAGTATTGTTATATTAAGTGGATTTTCATATCGTACATTACCGCTTTCCTGTATTACAATTCAATCATCCTTATCGTTATTACGCTTTTGTTGTAAAGTATCTGTCCTTTGCAATACTGTATTCAGGCTATCATAATACATTCCCGTCATTTCCTGCATTACAAACCATACAACCCTATCATTTTACTTTTTGTACTGATAATGAACATACTTTTGTTATATTCATAAGCCTTTTTGTTGACCCGTAAGACCGCATTCCTGTATTACCGTTCAATTTTTCCACCCAGTATTAAAGCATTATTGATTAAAAATGGAACATTAATAACGACAAATATAGTGTTTTTAATTAATAATACTATGTTTTTAATTAATAATTCTTTATTTATTACAAATAATACTTTATTTATAATGAATAATACTTTGTTTATAATCAATAATGCTTTAGTACACACGTGAAATGTGGTATTTCACACATGAAATGCTATATTACACATATATAATATAGCTGTACGATAAGGAAAAACAAAAATGCAATACAGGAAAGCAGTAATGTAATATAACAAAAGAGCAATGTAATACTGTATTTAAGCATTATAATACAGGAACTCTGCATTGTAATATAGTATTACGGCTTTACAATACAGGAACTCCCCTTTGTAATGCAACATTAAAGCTTTACCGGTTATGAACCCCAAATTCCGGGACGATAACAAAGCCATACTACTAAGGAAACGAACGGAAATAACAATGTTTAGGCTCCTCACAACAAGGAAAGCCCTACTCACCCTACAAAACCCAACGATAAAGAAAATGAAACCTGCTTGCATACATTACAGCCATAATTCCACAATAGAATAGCGCTGTATATCAATAATGAAACAATTCTTAATTTTTCTTCTAAAAAAATTGCTGTTGTTAATTATGTTATTTATCTTTGGAAGCTCAATAACTAACTGTTTATTGCTCATATATAAATGGAGAGGGGATAAATAAGAATTACTACTTCGCATATCAATTTTTGAGTTAGCATATATATATGTTTATACATAACAATAAAAAAAATAAAATATGGCAACATTACATGAAAGAGCACTCGAAATTTACAATGAATTTGTAAATTTTCCATCGAGATATTCAATTGTAAGGAATTCTCAGGTAAACGATGCATACACAATTCTCGTGTTTGAAATATTATTCAATCCATTTCATAAAATATCAAAATTTAGATTTGCTGATGATAACCATAGAGAATTATTAAATTCATCTATTGTTCCACCACCTGATGATTATATTGATATATTCTACGAAGAAGATGACTTGGATGAAAAAAACTATCATATTGTACAAGTAAAAAACTCAAATCTGACACAGATTGAAATAGAATCTTGTTTCAAAATGATGGAAAACTCAATTGAAATGTTTCTAAAAAAGCCAAATGATCTGAAAAAATCCCTGAAAAATATTATTGGAGACTCAAGTTTTGATCGAACTTATAAATCCAATTGTAATTATTACGTAGTTCATGCAGGAGACAAAAATTATATTCGAAATCAAAAAAGCAATTATAATATAATTACATTTAATGAATTATGGTTACTCAAGAATGGAACTGAATTAGAGAGTGTGCCTTCTGAAAAATTTACAATTGATACTGCAAGTAATTTTATAGTAAACAACTTCTTAGATAAAGACAATGTATCTCAAATAAATCCGGATAGTTTATTACCCAAATCATTATTATGTAATTTTAATGGATATGATTTAGCGATATTAAATAATAAATATACTAACACTATGTTGGGTCGAAATATTTTATATGGTCAGAATCTCAGAGAATCATTATCTTCTTCTAGCAAAACATATGAAAGTATGTTTGAAACAATTAATAAAGAACCTGAACTATTTTTATTCTACAATAATGGTATAACTATTTTATCCAAAGACGTTGATGCTAAAACTATTGAAAAACAAGAAAAAATTATTCTTAAAGAATTTTCAATAATTAATGGTGCACAAACCACAAGTACATTAGGAGCATATTTAAGAGAAGCAGAAATAACTGGAGATTTGGAAAAAATTCAAAAATTAAAGAAAGTTTATATCCTGACTAAAATATATGAAATCAATCCTGAACTTCAAAATCACGAAAAAATAAGTGAAAATATTAAAATTTTTACAAATACACAGACACCGTTATCAAGTAGGGACATGGTTTCAATTAGGAAAGAACAAATCCGTTTGCAACAAAGGTTTAAAGAAGATTTTAATTTCCCCAATATTTTTATTTTCATAAAGAAAGGTGAAAAACTTGCTGAATATCCCAAGTTTTTAAAACATCAACAAATAACTAATGAAAGATTGGCACAGTTAGCTTATTGTAGTTATTTTCGTCAACCATTTACAGCAAAAGATAAGAAATCTAAAATTTTCGACCATAATCCAAAAGATGGATACACATTAAATGAGTACTATCATTCAATTTTCGACATGAATGATGGTATATTATTTAAAAAAACGAATATTGAGTTAGATGAACTTTTGTTCATCTACAAGTTGCATGAAGATGCAAAATCTTTTCACAAAAACTCATTAAAAAACCAATTTCAGAATTTAAATCAAATCGCAGCTGAAAATGAAATTGATAAGAAAACTAGAGAAACAAGGATAAATAGAGTAAAAAGAAATATGGAGATTTCAAATGTTTGTCTTTTTTATAATATTGCAGCTTACTTTACTTTAAAACAATACTTTGACTCACTAATTGAAAATAACAATAACTTAATTTTTGATTCAAGAAGATATTATGATGATAAGGAATATAAAACAAATATGATTACTGACTTTTTAGAATTAATTTATCTAACTACATTAGAAATTGTTAGGGAAAATTCTAATATTGAAAATGTCAATAATTGGATTAGGAGTGAGAAAAATGAGAAAATATTTCTTGAAAAACTGGACGATATCATTATAAATAAGGAATATCAATATTCTGTAAACTTTAAGAAGTTTATCGAAAAATACAAAAATGTATGTGCATAATACACATGGCTCCATTCAACCGGATATACGATTATAAGAACTAATGTTGGTGTACATTGTAGTGAACCTTCAGTTATGATTGTTGATTTCTGTCAGACGTCTGTGAAACTTTGTACATTTAATGAAGATATCTGGTAGGACGGGGTAATTAGGAAAACAAAAGTTGGTATTCGTTGCCCTCAAACGTCCGCAAAACTTTGTACATTTAATGAGGGTATCCGATGGGACTGGGTTTATTTGTCAAATACCTGCAACATTCTCAGTCATTTTTTCATGTGTTTATAATTATTATTTATATAGTATTCAGTATTTTACAAAACGCAAAGAAAAGTTTAAAATTTCATGTACATGCTCGTGGCGATACTCTTGTGTGCTTTGCGTTTGATGTCAGTTTCATCTTCGGGGTT
>JAJFVH010000161.1 GCA_021371875.1 Bacteroidales bacterium | reverse complement strand
ATTCCCCGTAGGGGATAAACAATTCATCCCCTACGGGGAAAGATTCAACAACGGATTTACCATTTTTCTATTGCTGTTTATCGCCTACGGCGAACCATTTACATTATTCATTACAACTTAATCCTTAACTAAACGACATTGATTCTTATTTGGTTATTTGGATTGTAATAAGAAACGAACCAATCGTAAAATTTTCGGATTCCTGTTTCAATTGAAGTAGATGGTTTATAGTCGAAATCGTTTTTTAAATGAGTAGTATCGGCGTAAGTGACTAAAACATCTCCTGGTTGCATATCTTCCATGGCTAATATTGCCTTCTTTCCGGTTGTTTTTTCGATGATTTGAATGAAATTCATCAGCGCAATTGGCTGAGAATTACCTATATTATAAATCTCATACGGTATTTTTTTATCGGGTGGTGTTGGAACTATTTTCAGAATACCTTCAACAATATCATCAATATATGTAAAATCTCTTTGCATATTACCATGATTGAAAACCCGGATGGGTTGTTGGTTCATTATCGCATTCATAAACAGGGAAGGCGCCATGTCAGGTCTTCCCCAGGGACCATAAACCGTGAAAAAACGCATTCCGGTGGTAGGAACTGAGAAAAGATTACTATAAACATGTGCCATAAGTTCATTTGCCTTTTTGGTAGCAGCGTATAAACTTGCGGGAGTTTCGGTTACATCTGTTTCCTTGTAAGGAATTTTAGCATTTAATCCGTAAACGCTGCTTGAACTGCCATAAACTAAATGTTTTATTCCGAAATTCCGGCAGTTCTCCAACAGGTTTTCAAACCCGACAATATTGGAATCGATGTAGGTGTAAGGATTTTCTAATGAGTACCTTACACCGGCTTGAGCTGCCAGATGCAATACGTGTGTAAACTTTTCCTGTGAAAATAAGGCAGCTAATGCAACTCTGTTTGTTATATCGAGTTGTAAAAATCGGTATGAACTGTTTATTGAACTGCAAATTAATTCGCCGGATTTAATCTCGTGTTTTGAAATACCAGCTTCCAACAATCTGGCATATTTCAGGTTTACATCATAATATGCGTTGATATTATCCAATCCGATTACCTGAAATCCTGCTTCTGTTAATGCATTGGCAGCACTATGTCCGATAAAACCAGCTGCTCCGGTTACGAGAATTTTCATTTAATTCATTTTAGAACAACAATGTAGTAATTAACAGAGAGGTATCTCTCTTTGTTCTCAATCATAGCATTTAATTCTTTGTCAGAATCTAATGTTTTACGTTCGACAATAAGTAATTCGTTAGTATTGAGTTTTTTAGATAATTCGCTTATTGTAATTTCCTGAACCTTTTCACCTAAAAAAACATCCATGCTCACCGACCGCTTTATCTTATATGTATTATATCCGAATGTTTTTTCTTTTACCGAAATGGCTTTTGCCTCCTTACATACATCAGCAAAGCCAATTTGAGGATTAATATCTTTCATTGACCAACCCACTACGAATAGTGTCAGGAATAATCCCAAAACCAATGCTTTTATGGTGCGGTATATATCTTTTTGTCTATATATTAATACTATACTGAATATTCCGGTCAAAGTTAAAATACCGGCGCCTGCATAAATTAACGGTAATCGAAGGTAAGATAGTTCGGAGTTATTGGAAGTAACAAACATTATTGCCGGTAGAGCCAGTATGAATATAATGCTGGGAATAGCCAGCGAAAGACCAATCCATTTATTCCATTCGTATTTTCGAAGTTGTAATGCTGAGAAATAAGCGAGAAAGGGTAGGATCGGGACAAGATAGATAGCAAGCTTTGAACTGAAAAAAGAAAGCATCAAAAAAGTGGAGACAATTATTATTAAAAAGAACCACTCAATATCAGTTTTTATCTTTTTTTGATATAATCCTGCTACTGATAACCCAACGAACAAAAATGACCACGGAATTATGGTATACCAGATAGAAATTCCATAGAAATAAAATGGAGCTTTATGATGAAATGAATCCACAGCCCGGCCTACGGTTTGATGAAATACCAAATTGTTCAGATAATCCGTTCCACCTTCTATATAAACACCTGTAAACCAAACGCCGAAAAGAACGAGCAAAATAATTAACGTTTTGCCTCCCCAATACTTTTTCCACGACTTGATCTGCTTTTTGAAGATTAAAAAAACCAATGTGGAGATAAGCGGCATCAGTAAACCTACTGGTCCTTTTGAAAATACCGCCAAAAATACATAAACTGGAAATAAATAGGTGTCTTTTTTGGTGGAAGCGCCAGAATAAATTTTAAAGAAAGTGTACAAAGCAAGTACAATAAACATAGTCATCAGCATATCCATCCGTACAATAGGCGCAGAACCTATAAATAACGCACAACTCATCAGCAGTAGTTGTGCAACCGTTATATCTTTCTGATCACATTCATTTCTTATCCATTTATTCATCACCATCAGAATAATGACTGCCGGAATAAATGAAAGCAACGACAAATACCACATATAGTGCCCGCCCAAAATCAGTTTGCCAACCATCATAAGCCAGAAAAAGAACGGTGGCTTATCAGCGTATGGCACTCCTTGATGGCTAAATGTGAATAAGCTGCCGTTTCTCAGCGCCTCGTCAACTATACTCAGATATCTCAATTCATTGCTTGGCGTATAATCACGAAAAAGTATTATGGGCAAGAGGGCAATAAACCAGATTAAATTCAGATAATTATTCTTGTTTTGTAACTTCATTTGTTTTATGATTATGTCCTATGATAATATTTCGGCTATATGCAACAAATCCAAATGCTTGTCCTAAAATGAGAACCGGATCTTTACGAATTATTGCATAAATAATGATGATAAATGAACCGAGTAAACTGATGACCCAGAAGCCGTCGGGCAGTAGTGATTCCTGTTTTTTAGATGAATAGACCCATTGATAGACAAAGCGAAGAGCGAAAATCAATTGTCCGATAGAACCGAACACGACCAACCATATAGGGATATTTTCGTTTTTAAAGAAATTTGAAATATACTCAGGAAGATTATTTAACATCAATATACAAGCAATCACGGGTGTTGCAATAAGGATGAATTTGAGTATTTTGTGCAATTTTGACCAAATCCCGTGAATATTGAGATTCCAGAGATAAATGTAATACGAAACAATTTGCCCAAGAATGATGGAAAAATCATCGCGCAGTAAACCATAAATAAACAGGAGATATGAACCAATAATGCTTAATAACCAGAAAAAGGGCGGAGCCATCACTTTTTTAGCTTTTTCGGATACAATCCACTGATACAGAATTCTTCCCGAGAAAAAAATCTGGGCTAAAAAGCCAATGCTATAAACGAACAAATGTTGCCAGCTCATATTAATATAAATTATTGTCGCCAACCTTGTAGTTGATGTATCTTTTTTTCATCCAGCGAAAGGCAAAACAATCCAAAAAAGGCGAAACCAACCTATTCCATAAATTAAACTTTGATTCACCAGCTGTACGCGGATAATGTCTGACTGCAATCTGTTTTACTTCACCTTTCTGCAACTGAATCAGTGCCGGCAGGAAACGATGCATCCCGTTAAAAAACGGAACACGTTTGGCATAATCAGTTTGCAGCACTTTTAACGGGCAACCGGTATCTTCCACTCCATCGTTAGTCATCATCCGGCGGAATCCATTGGCAATTTTTGATTGAATCTTTTTGAAAAAAGAATCTTTTCTGTTGGCCCGAATTCCCATCACCATAGCATAATCAGGGATATCTTTGAGCAATAAGTTGAAATCATCAGGATCAGTTTGTAAATCGGCATCGATGTAACCGACATAATCGGAATAACAATAATCAATTCCGGCTTTGATTGCAGCGCTTAATCCGGCATTTTGTTCAAATTCCAGATAAAAAAAATCTTTACGACGGGAACATATTTCATGCATGTAATTACTGCTTTCATCTTTCGAACCATCATTTACAAATATAACACAAGCAGGATAAGATGAATGAGACAAAAAGTTGCTTAAACGATTTTCAAGCGCAAGCATATTATCCTGTTCATTGTAAACCGGAACAATGATAGAAAACTGGTAATCTTTTGTGTGGTTTTGAACACTCTGCATACATTTTTCTTTTAAATAGTGTTTGCAAGAAAACGTCAATCTCTGCGTTGCACTCACATCAAAAACTACTCATCCCGATTCATCGGGACTCCTTTTGCTGTTTCGTGCACCTTGACCTTGACCTTTTCTTATCAAACACTGAGTTTTCTTTCAAGCACTAAATAAAATCTTGCAAAAGTATAAAATCCAACCGACATACAGTTTTTTTTCAGGGGAAATTATAATTATAATTGGAAATTTTTTGTTTTTTGTTCTGCTTTTTGTGTTTCACAATATTGGCTATTCTATCGAAAATAATGGATTTCAGATTGATATGAACTGGATTTGTTGGGCAACAATTGCTTCGGGAGTAATCTATCTTGTTCTTAAATTATTAAAACTAAAAACTAAAGTCCTGAACGAAGAAGGACGATAAGCTTGATTATCTTTTCAGTATTATTTTGATGAAAGTGATGCCAGGTTAGTCAAAGCGTCGGAATATTGGTTTGTTCTATTGTAATTGTAATGAGGCGTTAGCTATTTTACATCATTAAAATAGATGAGTGTAAGCTAAAAAGCCAAAAAACAAAAAATTAATTACAATTATATAATAAATACCAATAATAATGACTATCTTGCGCCAATAATTTAAAAAAACATTTTAATGAGCAACGGAACAGTAAAATTTTTTAATGAATCCAAAGGATTCGGATTCATTAAAGACGCAAATTCGACGAAAGAATATTTTGTACATTCGACGGGTTTAATCGACAATATCAAAGAAAACGACGAAGTAACTTTCGACATTGAAGAAGGAAAAAAAGGATTAAATGCAGTAAATGTGAAACTAGCTTAGTTAATCAAATATAATGCAATCGTATTTTAAAGTCTTACCCTGGAGGGTAAGACTTTTTTTATGTCCTCTCTCTTTCCGAAGTGCAGGTAGATCATATTGATACCTGATCAGAAGGTGTGCTGTTTTGGTATTGAAATTCTTTTTAGTTGCTTATTCAACATAAAAACCGACATTCGTTGAGTCGATCGGCTATTTTAGCGTTTGCAAGAAAACACTGAGTTTTCTTGCAAACACCATATAAATGTTCCTAATGTAGATGTAGGGATCTCCGATTTCTTTGTATTTCGCTGTTTATTTATTTTCTTGACGATTCAACCATTAGTAACCCTATTTTTTTATTAAAACCCATAACAGGCGTATATACAATTACTTTTGATGAGCCGGCGACGGTTGTTGGTACGTTCAAATTAATATCTGACGGAATTTTAAATTTCCCACCCTCAAATTTTTTATCGGATGAAATCAGTATTGTATTATCCTCTGCATTTATGAGTTGAATCAGAGAGACTCCCGAATCTTTAATAAAAACGTTGAACAGTTGGTTTAAGTTGTCGATATTGCCCCTTAACATTTCGCTACGAACTGACCAGGAAAAAACCATGGTTGCAAACTCAATATTTTTAATATGAACGCTGTCTAATTGATATTCGTATCGGGTTACAAGTTCATTTTTGGTTTTTTTGAAGGTATTGCGCTCGGAACTTATTTTTACTGAAAACCAAATAAACATAATAACAAGCGCTAAAGATAATATTACAACAAAGGGATTCTTTATAGTCATACGTTGGAATCGTTGCTTAAAAGTAACTTTATTTTCTTGTTTTTGTAAGCTGTTTTGTTCCTGTTGATTTTTGTTTTGATTTTTCATAGATATTTTTTATTTTATAAAATTATGTTCTTACCATTTATAACTAAAAGACGAATAGTTTTCGCACCCAATGAATTTTATGCTGATCAGAGCATATTGCTTTGATTTTTCAAATATATAATTTACTGAATATCGTTTTATCCATACGAAGTTTATTATTGATTCAGAAGTTTATAAAGCTCATTCAAATCGGGAGATAGAATGACTTCAGTTCTACGGTTTCCGGCACGTCCTTCGACTGTATCATTGGCTTTCAAGGGGTGAAACTCGCCTTTGCCTGATGCGGTAATACGGCTCGAATCGAAACCATTGTCTTTCGTAAGGATACGTACAATCGATGTAGCCCGTGCCGTACTAAGATCCCAATTGTCTTTAAAAAGTTTTGTTTTGATAGGGACATTATCCGTATGACCTTCTATCATTACGTTGATATCTTTTGTGTTGTTCAATACCAGGGCCAGCGATTTAAGTGCCGAGACACCTGTTGGATTCACCACATCGCTACCCGATTTAAAAAGTAATTTTTCCTGAAGCGAAACGTATACACTGCCATCTTTGATATATACCGACAGTTCATCTGTTTTATATTTCATCAAGGCGTCCGAAATGGAATTTTTCAGGTTGCTCATCACGTCCCGTTGTGCCTGCAGCATATTCTGGAGCGTTTTCAATCGGTTTGCCTGTTCGGCAATGGTCATTTTAGAGGAAGAAGAAAGTGCATTCAAATCATTTGTAACCGAAGCATTTTCGGTTAGCAATGTCGTTTTTTCGTCGGTGAGATTTTTAACCAGCATTTTACAATCATTCAATTGATTGTGTGTATTGGCACTATCGGTTTGCAATTGATTTACCCAAGCACGTGAAGCCACCAGTTTTTTACTTGGTCCGCACGAAGTTAATAACACGCAAAGAATCAACGTTGAGAATGAAAGAACGTAATTTATCTTTTTCATTTTGTCTGTTTTTTTTTAAATGATTAATAATATTATAGCAAAGTTGCGTAATATTAGGATGCTAACTGTTACACAACTTTGTATATAATTTATATAATTCACACATCTCCAGAGCATAGCCTGATTTTCAGTTATCAGCTATTCGCTTTAAATAATGACAGGTCTTTGATACTGCCAGGTTTTGAACCGTGTATATAAAAACATCTATCAACTGAACACTGATTACTGACTCATTGTTGCCTGGTTTAAAACGGATAACCGATAGCAATATTCAACACCAGGTTATCGCGTCTCCAGATGGAATTCCCGAAATTTATCTGATTAATCACCCAACGGTGATTATCTTCCAGCCAGGGTTTCCGTAAAGGCATGGCTACGTCAAATCGCAACGCAAAAAACGAAACATCAACCCGTAATCCTATTCCAGCTCCTACTGCCAGTTCATTCATAAAACCTGAAAAAGCAAACGGAGTTCCTATAGTGGAAGGATTTGATTTTTGCAACCACACATTTCCTGCATCTACAAATAAAGCTCCTTTCAGAAACCGGTATATCCCAAAGCGATATTCTGCATTCGTTTCCAGTTTTATATCACCGCCCAATTGCAGGAAACCAGTATTAGCGGCATTCTGGAGATAGGTTCCCGGTCCGAGTGAATTAATCCGGAAAGCCCTGATACTATTCGGTCCGCCACTGAAAAACTGTTTACTGTAAGGCAATGTGGAAGAGTTTCCGTACGAATTTGCCACTCCTGCAAAAACCCGCAAAGCAATTTTATTATCATCTTTGAAATTGTAGTAAGCACGGCCATCTACACTTAGTTTGGCGTATTGCGAATAGATGGAACCTGCAATCGTCGAAGGATTATCCTGTTTAGGTTTATTTCCTGCAACCAATTCGGCCAACGAAAAGAGATTCCCTGCTGTCTCCGCTGTGAAATGTAAAAAGTACTGTATCTTCTTTTGTGCAATTACCTGTTCGTTATAGGTAAATGAATAATTTCCACCGGCAATAAATTGCTCTTCGTAACTTTTTTTCAGGAAAGGATTGGCAGCTAACAAGGCGGTGAATAAAGTTGATTCATTGCTGACAGATGTATTACCGATGCTTATGGGATTGAATTCATGTTCGGTACGGATATTCGTTTTCCACTTAAAACCATAGGTAAATTGGAAAACACTCATATCAAAATAATTGACTCTTTTCAGGAAGTTGTACGAAAGGGAAAAAGTGGTTTTTGGGACATAAATACTGTTTGAGGGTTTAATGTTGAACGGAACCAGAAAGCGTGGAAAAGTCAAATCGATCTGCGGGTTAACGGAATAAGAAAAAAGATTCTTGTTTGCCCCGCTTAATTGTGCTTCAAACGATCCGGCCAAGGCCAGGTTTAAAAGTTCAGCTCCTTTAAATGTATTTCTGTTCAACAGGCTTAAATTCATGCGCGGTCCGGTATAATTGTTTGATTTTGAAACCAGGTCAAGTTCCGCCCTGAAGGTGTGATTTGTCATGGGTGTCAGCAGGATGGTTGCATCCAAATATCCCGAAGCAGTGGTATCACTATCGGAAAACTTCAGCTGAACGAACTTGAAATTACCCATGGACATCAACCGGTTCAGGGTAATATTATGATTCTCTCTGGAATATATTTCATGTTTGCGTAAATAAACCGAACGTAAAATGACTTTCGGATGGATATTCATTTCCGATTCTTTGCCCAGAAATATAGTATTCTGTACCATCAAAGTATCTTTCGTGCTATCACGGGCTTCCTCTTTTAATGAATAATTCTGATCGATAAACACCTTATTAATGCGATAAACGGCAAGCGCATTCGCGGAAATACTATCTTTTAAAGTCAGCTCCAATGAAATAGTATGATGTATGGTTGAAGTATCGGCTTTAAAAAGCAAATAGTCGGGATTGAAATAGAAATAACCCTTGTTTTTTAATAAGGCATCGATCCGTATCCGTTCGGCTTTTAAAATATCCAGGTTATAATCCTCACCGGTTTTTATGAATGAATTTCCTTTGTCCGAAAGAATCACATCGCTTAAACTTTTTAAGTTCCCCTGCTGTGTTCCGATTTCAGGCGAGAGGGGATTCAGGGGGCTAATATTATAAACAAAATCTTTGAAGATGTATGGTTTATGAACATGGCTACTGTAAATAACCGAGGCTGTGGACTTCTTTTCAACGATTTTAAATTCAGTATAACTGTCGAAAATTCCCAGGTTAAACAACCGAGCATCAATCACGGCAGCTGTAGCCCGTGGGTTTACATTACTCATCAGTACGGGAGCTTCTCCCCTTTTCCGTAGCCATTTTTTAAATTTACTGTCGGGATTTTCGCCGGCAGCCATATAGAGCCACAGCTGTGGACGCATACCGAAATAACTCTTGTTTGGTTCAGTCCGAAATGACTCATTCACAGCCGTTTTTATAAATCGTTTGTTCACTTTCTCCGATGATTCAAGTTTTATTTCAGCGCCGGTATAAAGTTTTTCGCCGGCAGGCAAATGTTTTGTTCCGCTACATGCTGCCAGAAGCAGAATGAAAAGAATACCCCCCCAGCTTCCCAAAAGGGGAATGAAGTTTATTTTGGATACTATTTTTGATTTGAGTTTCATATTCTTTTTTTTATGAAGTCGGCGCTAATTTAGTTCCCCTTTAAGGAATAAGGGTTCTTTCTTTCATGGATTAGGGTTTCTTAAGTATTCCTTTGGGGGAGGTAGGAGGCTGTTTTTTCCATTTATTGAAATCGCGTACATACATTACCCCGACACCGGTTTCGACTAACTGGCCTTCAATGGCGCCTTCGTATAAATTATGCCTGAATCCTTTCAACCGGTACCGGCCATCTTTAGTCAGTTTATATTCTATTGTAATATCGCTGGTTATGTTGCTTGCCGAATTTTGTTTCGCGGCTGTACCTTCCATGTCAACGGTTCCACCCAGTTGAACCGATAATCGTTCATTAAAAAGCTGTTTCTTCAACCCGATTTCAACTTGTGTCCTTCCTTGTGCCTGTCCGGTCTGATAATCGTCGTACGATTGAATATTAAAGTTTAAATCAACTCCCTTCACCACCTTTGAACTCAACAGGTTTAACTGTGCCGATAAAAAATTGCCTACGGTGGAACGAATCAGGGTGGACGTTCCGCCCGATTCGGTTTGTAAGGGATTTTCCTGTACAAACCTGCTTAATACCAATAAAGCAAAAACTTGCTTGTTTAATAAGGATGGATCTTCATTGAGCATAAGCAGTTTTTGATTCACCGCACCACCCATAATTCCTTTGTCTTCGGGCAGCAATTGTATTTCAAAACTAATTTCAGGTTTCAACAATGCTCCACGAAGTTTCAGCAGTACCAAAAACGGATACATTTGTTTATAACCGCCTTTTTCAATATCACTTAAACCCTCCATTTGATCGGCCACAAGGTCATAAGGCGCTGCGCGAACAGAATAAGTGGCATTGATAGAAATATTAGCATCCAACGGATCACCATTCCAAAGGATGGTGCTTCCGGGAATAATATCAAATTTCCTTTTTATAACCGATTCCAATGAAATCAGGTAACTTCCATCATTCAAATTGTAAGCTCCGGTCAGGCTCATTTTTCCGCTGCGGTCCATTGTGAAACTTAATGCCGCATCGCCTCTGACCACCAATGAATCGGTGGAGGCAGGATCCATTAATAACCGAAGTGATGCTTCTTTATCGATTTCGATAATGGAAGAGAGATCGAATCCTGTAAGGCTTGATTTCGCTTTCACTTTTTCCCCGTTCCGGAACAGAATGGAATTGAGTGCCGTTGAATCTTTAAATTCCACGATGTCTTCTCCTTTATCGCTGGTAAGTTTGTCCTCGGGAACGGCAAAGGTAAAACTCGATCCTTTTTTCATTTTTACCCGGGCATTGATAACCGGAAGAGTCATGGGCCCGTTGACATCAATTTTACTGTCGATAATCATTCGTCCGTAAAATTCTTTATTATTCATCGCCGCTGTAGTGTTAAACAATAAAAAGTCCTTCGTGCTGACATGCAACCCTAACATAAAGTCCGAGAATCTTTTCATTTTAACGGTTCCATCAATTACAGCCGTATGTTGGTTCGGGTCTAAAAGGGTAAAAGAACTAAAATAGATTCCATCCGGTTTCAACTGAATTGTTTCATGTTTTAATTCCAGGCGGTTATTCAAATAAGCCGGCTTCATAAAGGCATTGTTGAATGTAAGTTCTCCTGTCACGTCAGGTGCATCGGTTTTTCCGGTCAACAGAAAGTTTCCGCTTACGGTTCCGGATGTTTCGGTGATTTGCCCCATCGAAAAGGCTTCCACGGTTTTCATAGAGAGCGATTGGATACCGGCTTTTATATTCAATGAATTGTTACCTCCGTTCGGGATAAAATAACCTGTTGCTGTCAGATTGTTGTCGGTACCTGAAAGTGTTGCATCCATATCAAATCGCTCGCCGGTTGGATTTTCAGCTTCTACCGCTAAGTTTCCAATGGGTACATTCCGTACAAACAGGTTGTTTATAGTTGCATCAGCAATGATTCCGTAGGAATTATTTGCCCGTTTCAGCAATACATTTCCATCCACATCGCCTTTCACCAGGCTACTGTCTTTCTCTACAATCCGGGAAATATCTTCCAGTTTAAAGTTTTTAATGACAATGTTCAAGTCGTCGTTAGACTTATCATTTACCGAGGCAATATTCACCTGGCTCTGGACATTCTGCATGAAAAGATGATGAATCAGAAAACCCTGTTTTCCGAACTCAATATAGTTATCGGCAGCAATATCCCAACGATTATTCATCAAATAGAAATTGGTCGGATCAAATGCCAGCTTGTAGTTGTCTTTATTCCTGGTAATCTGTGTTTGAACCAACAACTTTTTATTCCCGGTGTTATCAACGGACGAAACGGTAGCCGTTATTTTTTTATCAGCCAGTTTTCCGGCCAACAGGAAGTTGGCAAAGTCGATTTGCGTATTGGAAATGCCGGAGCTTGAAAGTTTGTAATTCAATGCCGTGGAATCGGAATTCACATCCAGTGCCAGATCGTTTATCCCGGTTGTTCCATACAGTATCTGTTTCATTGTGGCATTTAGTTTCAGTTCGTTTTTCCGGCTATCGAAACTTCCGGTAATAATTCCCGGTTCAAATTCCTTTAACTGAGGCAAAAGTACTTCCGACAACAGGGGATGATTGTGAAGTTGTATTTCGAAATTAAACGTCGACGGTTCACTGTTCTTTTCCGGGGAATTGATATGAGTAAACGGGAAATATGCATTCATAAACCGGAGGAGCACTCCGGGAAATGCGGCGGGCGAACCGGTTCCGTTGTACTTCAACCCGATTAGTGCACTGCTGAAATTAAACTCACTCTTACCCGGTTCGTTTACCGATGTTACCTGAATTGAATCAAGCGCATACTTTTTACCGTTACGAGTAAGTATAAGGTTGGTAATTCCGGCCTTCCCATTGAGGTTATTAATTGTTCCGCCTCTTAAATCGGCAGTAGCATCCAAGCCTATACGCAGATCACCGGTACTGAAATTGAGTTTTTGAAGGTCGGCTCCCTGTACATTTAAATGGAACTTGTATTTTTCCTGACCGGGAGTCATGTTCACCAATCCATCAAAACCCAACATGGCGTTTTTATCATTCAGATTCACTTGTCCGGTAAATACTTTTCCGCTGACAGTTCCATCCAGCACCAGATTATGATATAAATATTGGTTCAGGTAAACCTGCGAAACATTCGCTTTGATTTGCGCCTTTACGGTTTTTGCATTCAGCCCGTGGCCGTTTACGCCAGCAATTAAGGATACCGGGCCATACATTGTTCTGTTTCTCATCAAACTCCCCAGATCGAAATCCGTAATGCCCAGGTTGACATTGAAATTTTCGTCCGGATCAACCGTTGCCGAGAGGGTAGCCCCGCCAAAACTGCTGCTTAGGGACAGCATTGCTTCAAAAGAGTTCATCTTTCCTTTGAAATTGACCAGCATTGTGATATCTTCAGGCAGGTTTATGCTTTGCGGAATGGAAGAGCCGGCCATCATTTCAATATCCTGTTTGCCCGAAACCAGTTTCATATCAGGAAAAACAAAATAAGCATTTCGTACATCGGGCAAACCGGTAATTGTGAAACCGGTTTCCAACACCGTTTTTCCGGCGGTTCGTATCACCAGGTTTTTCCCTTTCAGGTTATTCACCTGCCCGTATAGTATTCCGGAAATGACGGTTTTGTTTCTTTTGTTTTTGAAAAATTCCTGCGTACCAAGCTGTGGACTGAAATAGAGAATGTCGGAGTTTGTAAAGACGGCTTTTTTCAGATTCACATTCAAACCCAGGAAGGGCAACGAATCTTTCAGGGATTGTAAGGATTCAAACCGAAGGGTCACATCTCCAGCCAGAGTAGAATTAGCTGTGTTAGCAATTATTTTTTTTGCACTAACAGAATGGGCATCCATACTGAAACCGGTTTCGAAACGGGTGATGGCAAAGTGGTTTTGGTCAATAGCGCTGAATTTATTCACCGACATTTTTGTCATATCCGCAGAGTAAAACAAACCGGAGGCCACAAGATTCAGCTGATGGAACTTCAGGAAATCGGGATCAAATGCATTTCCGGTTGCCGGTTTATTCCCTACCTTATACGTGAGTGAATTATTCTCCAGTTCAATTTGTGCGATGGTCACTTTCCATTCATTTTTGAAAGGAACCGGAATCTTAATAGCCGGGTCGGGTGCGGGTGAATCGATTGTTTTGTACTGAATATCACTTCCGGTCAGGTAAATTTTATCCAGTGTTACCCGTTCTTTTCCCAGATCGACCGTTCCTTTTTTTAATTCAAAACGTTTAATAACCGCCAATAAGGATTGCTTGCTTATCGCATCGCCGTACGTCACGACGGAATTGTTGATTTGAATATTATTGGCTGTGATTTTGGGTAAGCTGCCCGTTGATTCCTTGGGCGGTTTTCCGGCTGACCCGGTCATCAGCACGGTGGCTTTTAATCGTTCGACCAGCAAATTGTTTATGTTATAAACGGAATTCGGAAGATCGATTTTATTCATCTTCAATTCCGATTTTCCGAGCGAAACCGATAAATTCGTTCCTCCGAATGCATCATCGTAACGAAGCCGGATATTTCTCAGGTTCACATGATCAACCGTGAATGTCCATTTGGATGGAGTCCCGGGTTTCATTGCAGCTTGCCGGGTGGTATCGGCAAAAGTGGTAATCAAAAAGTTATAATTAAAAAGCGAATCCGTTTTAGTACTGTACAAGTTCAAATCCAGATTTTCAATGGCAATTGAATTTACATTTATCTTGTTGAAAATTAAATTGTAAAGAGCTATATTTGCCGTCACTTTACCGGCATAAACCAGGGTATCTTTTTTCATGTCTTCCAGATAAAGGCCTTCGATAACCACCGATTTGGGAAAGGAAATGCTGACACTTTTAATCTCAACGCGTGTATGCGTTTTGTTGCTGACAAAGGTGGTGGCATAGTGCACAATCTCGGTTTGGACAGCGGGAATCTGGATAATTCCGGCAACAATGAGGAATAAAAGCACGAAAACGGCAACCACCCATAAGATGGCTTTCAGGGTCTTCTTTAAAATGGAGCGTGTTTTATTCATTTAAAATTTATAAAATGGAAAAATCGGAAATCAATTTTAGTCTTTTTTTTGTCAATTTGCCTACTTCTTAAGTGAAGTTGCCTTGTTTATATATCGAGTTACCTGGTTTATATATCGAGTTGCTTGGTTTATATGTCGAGTTGCCTGGTTTATATATCGAGTTGCCTGGTTTATATATCGAGTTGCCTGGTTTATATATTGAGTTGCCTGGTTTATATATTGAGTTACCTGGTTTATATATTGAGTTACCTAATTTATATATCGAGTTGCCTGATTTATATATCGAGTTGCCTACTTCTTATCTGAAGTTATCTTCTTTTTTATCAAAGCGGCCTTCTCTATCTAAAACGCTCAACAACAAATTCGTATATTTTGTTTTCCGCCATTTTATTCGTATTTCGTAATTCAATTTTGGTATTATCAAAAGAATGATCGGCTTTCAGCAGGTTGAATAATTCGTTTTTGGCATCAGTCGGGCCAAACAACAGGACATTCTGGTAATTTTTAATTATATCGCTTATTTCTTTATAAAAAGCAGCTTGATGTTGCTGTTGTTCCTTCGAATGTTTTTGAATTACATGTGTATCATCCGCCTTGTTTTCGTCATTTAATACAGGTTTAATCATGAGCTTTTTTGAATCAATCGTGTGATTGTAAAGCTCCATTAATATGGCATTTGAATGATCCATCCAAACACCCAATTCTTTATACTCTTTCATTTTATAGTGGTTTTAGAAAATCGTTTCACAATTGTCAATTCAATCGTTTTATTCAGATTCATAAAGGCGCAGCCTGTTGGTGAGTGTTCCGATTTCATGTTGCAATACATTAATTTTTTGCAACAAATAAGTGACCGTTTCAATGCCTTCCAGGTTAATATCCAGTTCGTAGTAAAACCGGACATATTTTTCCAGTTCCAACAATTGCCGGGCATCAATAAATCCCGATTCTTCAATCGTTGTAATTTTTATTAATCCGGTTTGCTGCAACGAATTGATGAATGAAACGTCGATATTGTGATTTATGCAGAATTCATCAATTGCTATTAAATATTTTTTTTGCATGGTTTTATTTGTTTGTCATAATCAGGCGTTGCCTGAAAGGTTTCTATTTCCTCAGTTCTTCAAACAGTTCCTTCTGTTTTTCCGTCAGATTTGTTGGAATTTTGATAGAATAAGTTACTTGTAAATCGCCGGCTAACCCTTCTTTTTTATAAACCGGGAATCCTTTGCCCTTCAAATTCACTTTCGTTCCATTCTGTGTTTCGGGTTTTACGTTGAGTTTTACTTTTCCGTCCAGGGTGTCGATGGTAATTTCGCCTCCTAACACGGCGGTGTATATATCCAGATCGACCGTGGCATACAAATTATTGCCCAGTCGTTTGTATTTTGGATGATTTGCAACTGAAAATGAAATGTATAAATCACCGTTCGGACCGCCGTTCGTTCCGGGGCCGCCATGTCCAGGTATCTTGATGGTTTGTCCGTTTTCAACTCCGGCGGGAATGGTAATGCGGATATTCTTTCCATTTACCGTTAAGGTTTGCTTGTGCGTTGTGTAAGCATCCTGTAAGTCGAGATGAATTTCGGTGGAATAATCTTCGCCCCTGTATTTTGCCTGCCTGCCTCTGCCTGCTCCGCGGCCAAACATGGATTCAAAGAAATCGGAAAAATCGCCGCCACCTTGTCCCCCGGTAAAACCTCTACCACCTGAAGCGGACGATTGCGACTGCTGTTGTTTTTGTTTTTCAAACTCGTCGGCATGTTGCCAGTTTTCGCCGTATTGGTCGTATTTCTTCCGTTTTTCAGGATCGCTCAATACTTCATTTGCTTCATTAATCTGTTGGAAACTGTTTTTTGCATCCTGATTATTAGGATTCAAATCGGGATGATATTTCCGGGCCTGTTTCCTGTAAGCATTTTTTACATCTTTAGGCGATGCCGATTTATCGATTCCTAATGTCTTATAATAATCTATGAATGTCATGAGTACGTCGGGTTAGTTTAAACCTTATAATCCGGATAATCGGTATACCCTTTTTCGTCGGGCGTGTAAAACAAATCCATTTTGAGTGTTTGCGATAACGGCCAATTGTTTTTCATCCGTTCCACCAAATCGGGATTATTGATAAACGGTCGGCCGAATGCAATCAGATCAGCCTTTCCGCTTTCGATATCTGCTTCGGCCCGTTCTTTGTCGTAACCTCCTGAAAGAATAAGCGTATTTTTAAAACGGGTGCGAATAATGGCCTTGATTTCTGCCGGCACTTCAGGAGAACCCATAGCCGAATGATCCACCAGATGCAGGTAAACCAGTCCCAGTTTATTCAGCTCTTCGGCCAGATAGGTATAGGTTTCATCAATTTCGGGATAATGCGGCATATCGCCCGCCACTCCGTAAGGCGACAACCGAATGGCTGTTTTATTTTTTCCAATGGTCTTTACCACACCGGCTGCTACATCCAATACAAACCGGCAACGGTTTTCGATACTTCCTCCATATTTATCGGTACGGATATTGCTTACCGGCGACAGGAATTGTTCAAGCAGATATCCATTGGCGGCATGCAGTTCCACGCCATCAAAACCTGCATCAATAGCATGTTTGGCCGATGCAACATATTCAGTCAATGTTAGTAACAGGTCTTCATCATTCATTTCTTTTGGAATAGGGAAATCCTGCATTTGTTCCGCATCCGTCCACATTTGCCCATTGGCTTTCACAGCCGATGGCGCAATTATTTGTGCTCCTTCAGGCAAATTGAGCGAATGATTTATACGCCCGGTATGCATCAACTGAATAAATATTTTTCCACCAGCTTTATGAACGGCCGATGTGGTCTTTCTCCAACCTTCCGCCTGTTGTTTGCTGAAACATCCGGGAATGCGCGAATATCCCAGTCCGTTGGGCGATGGTGCAGTTCCCTCGGTAATAATTAATCCGGCGCTTGCCCGTTGAGCATAATACTCCGCCATCAATTCATTAGGTACATTGCCAATGGCACGGCTGCGTGTCATGGGCGCCATTACTATTCGATTCTTTAATGCTAAGTCGCCTAACTTTGTAGGTGTGAATAATTTATATTCTTTCATCTTTTTATTATTTAGTTAATTTTATTTATAACTTTTTCCAGTAACTCCTATCTATTTAAACAGATTCCATTTCTTATTGTTTATTTTAATGGCTCTGAGTTCAATTCTTATCTCATCCAGATGTTCTTGCAATTTAGACATTTTAATTCCCAATCCCCGTACCGATTTTTCCCGATTTGGAAAAATCAAGATTGAACACGATGCGTACCCGGTTTTTAATCGATCCGGTGATGGATTGAATATTACCGGTAACCAGCAATGGAAAATAAATCTCAAAAATATTCCAAAAGCCAACTTTTAGTCCGGCTTCACCAAAAAAAGGCGAATTATTATTTACACCAAGTCCGTGATCGTTTAATAATAAGTTGATAAAGGGTTTTATTCCTGTCCGACCGGCTTTTCCGGGTAAATTACTCGACAATGAAAGCGAAATCAACCAGTTGCTATACCCGAGTTTGTCGTTTACAGGCGATACCAGACTACCTTCCGAGACAGTCATTTGCCTGGACCAGAATGAAGTCGGAAAAACGCCGAAACGATCGGGATAAATGCCTTCGTACAGATATTGTTCACGACCACTCCGTCCACCTGGAGCCAGAGCGTAGAAATTGTTTGTTGATGTATTATTTAGCATAGTTGCTGCAAATAACCGAATTTCCAGTCCGTTGTTTTTTCCCGTGTAGCTGAATTTGTAATTAAAATCGACCGCTGCTTTTTGAAAAGTTTCTCCCGATTCAACTGAAACCAACAGGTTGTAAGGATTCACTAAACTTGCTTTTTGCAAATTGTAGCCAAGTTGCATATACGGATTCATGTTTGCATGCTCAATATTCTCAATTTGATAAAGATCGGAAGCCAGTATATATCGTCCGTATATTTTTTGTCGGATGGGGTTGGTTACTTTGTTTGCTCTGAAATTAATATCCAGACCCGCCATTAGTTTACGATAGCTTTGATTGCCCGGAGCGCCGAATTGAGTTCCCTGAAGGGTAATTGTTGCCAAACGAATGAAATTATTATACGGAATTATATTGTACGAAATTCTCCCAAAGCCCGCTAACATTGAATTATTAAAAGTATAGAAAGGCATAATAAAATACTCAAATGGCTTGGGCGTAACGAACCCGTTATGCAGAGCCACACCTACCATAAAACCGTTTTCGTGGTTCCAGTTTACGGCCGGAATATACATGAATGAATGTTTCTCCGGATCTTCAATACTGAATAAAAACTGAGGTTGTACCGGATCGACTTTCGGAAAAATGCCCGATGCCCGTATGTTGTTATTGAGCCTGTAAAGCTCGGGCATGACATGTTTTGGATCAATTTTAAAACCGGTAAAATTACCCGGCGGAATAGCTATCCATTTTTGCCCTGCAAAACCGTCCACCCATTTTTCGAAACAGACCGAATCGTTATTCAGCCCTGCAATAAGTACCGGCGAAGTCAATTCACCAGCATTCCGAATGAGCAATTGCCGGTTTTGGTAACGAACCATTTTATAATCAAGCCGCTTTGTTGTACCCATCAGATCATCAAAAAACCAACTTACATCTTTATCCGTGTGCGATTCAAATACACGGCGAAGATCATCGGGTTGCGGATGACGAAATTTCCATTGTCGATAATAATCATGAATAATCGAATCAAATAAGGAATCGCCAAGATATGCTCTCAGGTAATTGAAACCGATAGCTGCTTTGTTGTAAACAATAAGATTGTAATTCATTACATTATAGTCGGTTGAAGCCATGTTTACAGGTTGTTCTGTATTGCTGCGTGCCGAAAGAAGCCATTCAAGTTCCATCATTCGTTGTGCCGGTATTTTATCTACATGAAAGAATTTTGCCTGTTTCTGTTTTTTAAAAAAGATTTCCCAAAGTTTTTTCTCGGGGTACCTTTCGGCCAGGTATCTCACTTCATACGAATTTGTAATTCCTTCATCCATAAAAGGAAACCGGCGTTCATTAGAACCCAGAGCGGCATAAAACCAGTTATGACAGGCTTCGTGTGCAATTACTTTATCCAGGGAATAAGCATTTTTTGTATGTCCAATTACTGTTAAACCAGGGTATTCCATCCCTAAACCGGCGCTTAGTGCGCTTTGAATTACCGTAAAACTGGAATACGGGTAATCGCCAATCAAGTTTGAGAAACCCAATATTGCCTGATTCGCATATTCCAATGAATTTTTCCAAAGCCTCGATTGCCGATTCGTAAACATGACCCATATTGTCACTTCTCTGCCCGACTCGGGAAGTATTACTTTTCCCTTCATTACCTTGAATTGCTTATCGGCAAACCAGGCAAAATCATGTATATTGGTTCCTGTATACCGCAACGTTTTTGTTTGTACGGATGATGGTATATGTTTCACTTTTCCAAGCATGGAGATGCTTTTCCACGTAGTATCAGTTGCAAGTGTATCAAGCATTTCTGCTTCATGAATATTTTGAAGATTCCCTGTTGCGCCCACAACATAATTCTCGGGCAACGTAATATTTACATCAAAACTCCCGAATTCGGAATAAAACTCACCCTGATCGAGATAAGGCATCTGATGCCAGCCGGTTTTGTCGTAAACAGCCGGCTTCGGATACCATTGTGAGATTTGATAGGATTCGTCAATATGACCCAATCGGGAAGTGACTCCTTTCGGAATTTTAACATGAAAAGGAGTAGATACGACTATGGTTTCGCCCGGAAGGAGAGCTGTATTCAATATTATTTTACAAATATCCGGTTGGTTTGGTAATAAATTCCAAAGAACCGGGAGATTGTTGACTTTAAAATCCAATGAATCAATATAACCCATCAATTCGGGATCGTTGAACAACTTTTCTTTCCCTTTTTGCATGAATAGTTGCTTAGCCAATTCGGTTTTATTGTTGGAATAAGCATTGGGCCATAAGTGAAAATACAGAAATTGAAGTGTGTCAGGGGAATGGTTGATATACTCCACTTTCTCGAAAGCAGTTAGTTCGTGTTTTTTATCATTCAGTGAAACATCAATTGTATAATTTACTTTTTGCTGAAAATATTGCTGCGAAAAAGCTTTTGGAAACATTCCAACTACCATCAAACAAACCAGTAAAAACTGCTTTAATTTATTCGTACTTACATGTTTTCGTAAATCTTTCACAGTTGATGTTTTTTTTGAAGGAATGTTTATTGAAATATGTAGTGTTTGATAAGAAAACGCCAAGTAGTGAAATTCAGTCAATTTCAAACAGCCTGTTAGTTTGTATTATTTTGTACAACTATTCATCAGCTACCTTCTATTGTCGGCATTTCTTTTGTTATTTTTAGTATCAGCTTCGTTTTTATTTCCCTGTCGTTCCTTTTCCACTTTCTGTGGTTGGGTTTGATTTTGCCGGTTTTTTTGTTCTTCTACCTGACGGGTAGGCTGTTGTTTTTCCGGAACACGTTGTTCAGGTTGTTGTTGACGTTCTGCCGGTTGTTGCTGCTCATTTACCGGACGATTCTGCTGCTGTTGCTGCTGAGGTTGTCTTATAATTTCTTTTTGTTGACCTGGCAATTGACCTTCTCTGTTGTTGTCTTGATTCGGAGTCCTAACGTTGGGTTGAGTGGACGTGTTTCTGTCTTTTGTTGGTCTGACATCCTTTATGTTTGTTACTCTGGTTGGAGTTGCCTTCCTGGTTGTTCCGTTGTTTTGTTGTACCTGGGGTCTGTATATCTGCAATTGATTGTTTGTCAGTCTTTGTCCGGGTTTGTCGTTATTCCTGATTGTAACATTATTGATGCTTCTGCCGGTGGTTCGTTGCACATCTGCACGGCGGGGACCGGAAATATAAGTCGTGTTACGGCTTTTATCGATATAAGTATTATTAATCACGGTTGAGTTGATAATAATTACATTATTTACATTTCTATCCACATAATACCGGTTCATGTCAGATCTGCCGAAATATCTTGTCGGTACAAAATACCAACGATCAACATCTCTGTATCCATTACCAAAACTCATATTGATATTCATTCCGGGTTTCATTGGCGTCCAACCATAATAACCTTCGGATTGTCTCCAAATAACCCAGGATGGGCCCCATTCGTTTCCGGGAACCCAAAACCAACCGTAAGAATTATCGAAATCCCAGCGGCCATAATGAAATGCAGCCCAACCCCAATCGTAATCGGAAGCCCATATCCAGCCATAATTCGTCATAACCCAATATCCATCGGTAGAATAGGGTGCAAAATCCGCATTAACATCAGGAATCCAAACATAACCATAGTTTGGATAATTCACCCATTGACCATAAGGACTTAACTCATCGTAAAAAACCTGAAAACTCATAGATCCCTGTTGCGCTGAAACTTGCCTCTGGCTTGTACAGGAAAAGTTCAACATTACAAATAAAATTGCCAGTACTTTAAAATAGGTTTTCATAATGAAGACATAAAATTGGGTTGATAAATATTTTAGAAATTCGGCTAACCTTAAATCCATTCCCGTCTCCGCCAAAGACAAGGCGGAATAAATTGCCGGGACTTTTTGTAGAATACAAATGGGCTGTTTTTTTTGCAATTTTCGAACTACATTCAACCCTTTTTAGGGGAGAGGCACTAAAAACATGAAAATCCGACAACCCCTTTTATCAGAAGTTTATTTGAGAATAGGTTGTATCAAAAGAGTTTTTTGAACGCAAATTACGCAAATTTCCACAAATCACATTGTTTCTTATTTGAATATTTTCCTGAAAAATAACCATTTATGATTTGTGTAAATTTGCGGTTGTTCGCGAACCAACGGTTAGCGTAGCTAAATTTGCGTTCTTCTTGCTTTTGATACGTCCTATTTTACCTGAATAACATGATCCATTTAAGAATTAACAGTCATTTATAACACATAGAGTCGTAAAGTAGACAAACTATACATCCTCAGGATTATGAATCAATAATTATTCCGGATGTTTTTTTAAAGTAAAATGATCAATACGATTATAAGAATCAGAAGTGTACTTCCACCAATATAAATATACGGATCACTTTTAATTGTTTCTTTAATCTCTTTGAGCTCGCTTTTGAGTTCGCTTTTTTCGCTGGCCGACAGATTTGATTTGTCCATATCGCGTATTTCTTTTACACGCGATGTTAACGTACTTATCTCTTCTTCAGATAATTTATTTTCTGTTGCTGCCGGAGCTACCGTGGTATTTGTTGAATTTGTTTTGGTCGCAAATACCGATGAAGCACTTAACGAAAATATCGTCAGGAGTGCAAAAAAGATAGTTTTTTTCATTTTTTTGATGTTTTTAAATTGATTATGTAATTGATTGTTGTAAAAGTAGAGGATAAGATGACGTAAATTGTTACACAATTCTACAAATGATTTACATAATTCCTACCTGGAAAATTGAAATCGGCAATATCCTTATTTCAATACGAAGCTAAAAAACAGTTGAAACATAAAAACTTAAATAGTATAGTTCTGAAATGAGTTTACAAAAAAGTAAACAAAAAATAGGATTATGCAGATTTTCTTACAGAAATATTTTCTATAAATTCTGTTATTCTGTCTTTAAATTCAAATCTGTCAAAGTTGAATTAGTTATTTGTTTTTAATGATTATCCGCAAAAACACCTAAAACTTCAAAAAAGAGGGTTCGGTGCGCTGCACCTTATCATCTCTATGATGAATGCTAACTACATATAGCAGCGGTACTACGTACCTAAATAACTGAATGCTATACTGTATACACATTTAAGGGACAGAGTCCCGTTGCTATATGTAAGAAATAATCAAACCCCAAAACAAAGGTGCAGCGCACCGAACCCTGAATTAGGCTAAATTGCAGATAATCAATTTAATTTTCCAGTTCTTCAATTATTTTTTTGCAAAAAGCCGGAAGATCTTTTGGGTACCTGCTTGTAATGAGTTTATTGTCTACCACTACTTCCTCATCTTTCCAATCTGCCCCGGCATTTATCAGATCTGTTTTAATAGATATATAAGATGTCAGATGTTTCCCTTTTAATAATCCGGTTTCAATTAATATCGAACCCGCATGGCAAATGGCAGCGACCGGTTTTCCTAACTCCAAAAATTCGGAAACAAATTTTATGGCCGGTTTATTCGTCCGTAATGAATCGGTATTTATCACACCACCCGGCAATACCAACATGTCATAATCAGTTGGCAGCGCCTTGTCGACAGTAAGGTCTACTTTAAATTCATCCCCCCATTTTGTTTCTTTCCAGCCTGTTATTTTTCCTTCTTTTAATGAAATTACATAGACTGATACTCCCTCTTTATTCAGAGCTTCTATTGGGTTCTCAAATTCCGATTGTTCAAAACCGTCGGTAGCCATAACGGCTACTCTTTTCCTGTTTAATTGCTTTTCCATAATGTTTTTAAAAATTTCTTCGGGTTTGTTTTGTAAATTGACGCCGATAGAGCTTATTCCTGGGTAAATTTGATCAGCTCTTCATTAAACTTCTTTGTTTCTTCCAAAAACAGGCTATGGCCGCTATGTTCAAAAGCAACAAGCTCTGAATCTTCGATTCCTGCTTTCATTTGTTCGGCCAAATCGAACGAACATATTTTATCTTTTTTGCCGTGCAGAATTAAGGTCGGAATTTTTATTTTTTTTAAATCACTTCTCAAGTCCGTATCGCGCAAAGCCATTAAACAGTTCCCTGTGGCATAAGAAGATGCGCTTAAATTAATTACATTCAGCCAATTGCCGATTCCTTCATTTAAGGTTGTTTCGGTGGCAGAAAATATTTTTGCGAAATTGGATAACAACTTTGGTCGATCGGTATTGTTCAATGCAATTAAATCATCAACATCACTTTGGGGAATATTATACGGAAAATCTTCGCGTTGCGTCCAACTGGGAACTGCAGCGCCTGCCAAAACTAACTTTGAAACATGAGCTGCAGCATATACCGACACATATCTGACAGCAATGGCTCCTCCCATTGAAAAGCCACACAATGTAGCATCATTTATATCCAACCGGTCTAAAACCCGTTTAATATCCAGTGCATGTACATCGTAATTGTATGCTCCGTAAGGTTTATCCGATTTGCCAAAACCTCTTAATGTGATACCAATTACCCGAAAATTATTATTTATTAAATCGTTGTATTGATATTCGTACATTTCATCGCTTAGCGGCCAACCGGGTATGAGTACTATAACTTGTCCTTCGCCGGCATCAGTAATATGGAGGCGTATATTGGGTTCTACTTCAATATATTCCGCTCTGGCTAACACAGAGTTTGTTTTTTCAATTAATTTATCCATGATTTTAAGTGTTTAATTGTTGTGAATTTATTTTGAATGGTTCATTGCCTTTTCGTCAATGCTGACTCCCAATCCTTTTGCTACCACCATTCCTAACTGAACATCGGCACGGAAAAAATGACATAACTGACGGTTCATAATTTCATCTTTTTTTTCTCCGCTAATGTCACTCATGGAACTTACAATATTGCTTATCAAATGAATCCTGTCTTGTTCATTCATAGCATTGCGATACAATAAACCCGGTTGCGTGAAATGATCGTCGTCATTTTCATTGCGGTCGAACCAATCGGCCACGTCAGAGTCCAATGGCACAGGCGGTTCCTTGTAACTTTCGTCAACCACAATATCGTCAAAACTATTAGGCCGGTAATTCGGATTTGCTCCACCGTTTTCGCCGGTCTGCATGTGTCCGTCGCGTTGGTAATTTGCCACCGCGTAAGGACATTGGTTTACGGGAATCTGTTCATAGTTCACCCCCAGGCGATAACGCTGTGCATCGGGGTAAGAAAGCAAACGACCTTGCAGCAATTTATCGGGCGAGTAACCAATACCATCTACTACATGAGCCGGTGCAAAAGCAGATTGCTCCACATCGCGAAAATAATTTTCCGGAATGCGATTCAGTTCCATTATCCCTACATCGATGAGTGGAAACTCTTTGTGAAACCAAACTTTCGTAACATCAAACGGATTCCATTTGAATGTTTTTGCCTGCTCATCCGTCATCACCTGAATTTTTAAAGCCCATTTCGGAAAATCTTTTTTTTCAATAGCTTCCACTAAATCCCGTTGTGCATGGTCGGGATCAATGCCCCGCATTTCATTGGCTTGTTTCCCCGTGAAATTCTTTACCCCTTGTAATGTCACGAAATGAAATTTCACCCAAATTCTTTCATTATTTTTATTAATGAGCGAAAATGTGTGGCTTCCAAAACCGTGCATATTCCGATAGGAAAATGGAGTTCCACGGTCGCTCATTAGTATCAGTACCTGGTGTAAACTTTCGGGATTCAAGCTGAAAAAATCCCACATCATGGTAGGGCTTTTACAATTTGTTTTGGGGTCACGCTTTTGGGTATGAATGAAGTGTGAGAACTTTTTAGTGTCTTTTATAAAAAATACAGGCGTGTTGTTGCCTACCAAATCCCAGTTACCATCTTCGGTGTAGAACTTAAGTGCAAAACCTCGCGGATCTCTTTCGGTATCGGCGCTTCCTTTTTCACCTCCAACTTGTGAGAACCGGGCAAATAGTTGTGTTTGTTTGCCAACTTCAGAAAAGATTTTCGCTTTGGTGTATTGTGTGATGTCGTGCGTAACGGTAAACGTGCCGAATGCTCCCGCGCCTTTGGCATGAACCACTCTTTCAGGAATTCGTTCGCGATTAAAATGTGCCATATCTTCGTGCAGAAAAGTGTCCTGCAACAGAATTGGTCCGCGGCTGCCAACAGTCATTGAGTTTTCAAACTCGGAATAGGGCCGACCGCTTGCGGTAGTTAGTTTTTTCTTTCCCATGTTATATTGATTTAAAAGCTAAAAAAGAAACTTAGCTGATTTTGTAATTGTTTTACGATTGAATGGTTATCGGATACGCTAATGCTTAAAGGCTTTTTATAAACCGACGCAAAAAACATCTTAAGTTGTGCATTGAATTCATCCGGACTTTCCATGTTGGATAAATGACCGGCATGCTTTACGATGTACAAGGTTGAATCCTGAATTTTTTCATGCATGAACCTTGCCGCCCCAGGAGGCGTGATTTTATCTTCCTCTCCTACCATGACAAGTACCGGCACTTTTATTTTATCCAGTATGTTGCATGTTTCTTCACGCACATATAAAGCCAGGAGAGTTTTGTAAAGCGATTGTTCGGGGGTGTTTAATATCATTTCCCTTACAGCTTCAATTTCGGGTACTTTTGTTGTAAACGATTCGGAAGCAAAAAGAGATTTTATGCTCTCTTCTACATACTTTTCCACACCGTTTTCCTTAATACTTTCAATTGATTTTATCCGTTTTTCTTTTGTTTCGGACGAATCGGCAATGCAATGGGTATCGCTCAATACCAGTGCATCAAAACGTTCAGGATAGTTTTCGATAGCATTTAAGGCAATGTATCCGCCCATGGATAAACCACAAATTGAGGCTTTTTCAATTTTCAATGCGTCCATAAAACAGATCAAATCGTTTACAAAAAGTTCAATGGAGAATTCTATATTTCCGGCTTCAGAATCCCCATGCCCACGAATATCGTATGCAATCACACGGTAGTTATCTTTTAACGCTTCCACTTGTTTATTCCATAAAAATTTATTAAGCGGAAACCCGTGAATAAAAATGAGTACAGGAGCTTCATCCGCTCCTTCATCGGTGTAACTTACCATCAGGTTGTTTACAAAAATCCGGATATCGTTTCCAAAGTAGCGCATAAGATTATGATTTTTTAATTCGGCGGGATAAAATACTAAATTTTATATTTATTCAATCGGAATAGCATTTCTATTGGTTTTGGTGGATATTTTCTGATTCAAATCTGTACTGCAGAATCTTTTTCCTCAGTTTTTTCAAAACAAAAAAAATTACAGGTAGTCGTTTCTGCCTACAACAAGAGATATTTACACAGAAACAATATCCCTATGTAAATATTAAAAAAGTCTATGAATTAACTTGCAAAACTTTCGACCTGATTAACAAGATAATTTTCTAAGCCCATTTGTTCAATTTGTGCGCGTTGCATTTCTGCCCAATCAACGTGACCTTCTTCCATTTTGAGTATTTTGGTCAACAAATCAACTGTTCCCTGATCATCAACTTCACGGCTGAGTTTAATCGCATCGTTGTAAGCGTGAACGGCATCCAGTTCATCGCCATTGTCATTTTTAATCATTTCTAAAACAGTATTACCAATCTTCATCGGATTAAGTTTTGACACTGTAGGGGCGCCATCTAAAAAGATAATGCGTTCGATAAGCCATTCGGCATGGTGCATTTCGTCCATTGCCTGTTTCCTGATTGCTCCATGAAGTTTTCCGTAGCCCCAGTTTTCGCACATTTCCGAATGAACCATATACTGGTTTATGGCTGTAAGTTCATCGGCCAAAAGCGAATTCAATACTGTAATTAATTTCTCATTTCCTTGCATAGTTGTAATTTTTAATATGAATAATTAGTTTCGAATCAATTTTTATTAAGTTTGAAAAGCAAAATTATAGAAACATAATCTTGAAAGTGTTATATAATAATTGAGAAAAGTTGTATAAATCACACATTTATTGACTGTCGTTCCGCTTTTTGATTATTTTATTCATTGGGAGTTACTCCATTTCCAGTTGAGAATTTCCGGCATATCCTGGCCATACTTATCGATGAATCGTTTGTGTTCAATAAGCTTGTCCTGCATTAGTTTTTTCAGATTTGCACCGCTTTCTTTCAACTGTGGCAACCTGTTTATTACATCTTGTACCAAATGGAACCGGTCAAGTTCATTTAAAACCGTCATATCGAAATAAGTGGTAATAGTACCTTCTTCCTTATATCCGCGAACATGCATGTTTTCGTGATTGGTACGGCGATAGGTCAACCGGTGAATCAACCATGGGTAACCATGAAACGCGAATACAACCGGCTTGTCTTTGGTGAATAAAGCATCAAAATCCTGATCACTCAACCCGTGCGGATGTTCGGCTTCCGGTTGCAGTTTCATTAAATCGACAACATTAATCACCCGTATTTTTAACTCAGGCAAATGTTCCCGAAGAATGGAAACTGCCGCCAGCGTTTCGAGCGTAGGAACATCGCCGCAACATGCCATCACCACATCAGGTTCTGCTTCACCGGCACAACTTGCCCATTGCCAAATCCCGATCCCTTTGGTGCAGTGTTCAACGGCATCTTCCATGTTCAGCCATTGAGGTGCCATGTATTTACCGGCAATCACCACATTCACGTAATGTCGGCTCCTCAAACAGTGATCCCAAACCGACAATAAACAATTAGCATCAGGCGGCAGATAAACGCGGACAATGGATGCTTTTTTATTTACCACATGATCAATAAAACCGGGGTCCTGATGCGTAAACCCGTTATGAGCCTGCTGCCAGACGTGTGAAGCAAGGAGGTAATTGAGTGAAGCAATTTTCTTTCGCCAGGGTAATTCCGCACTTACTTTCAGCCATTTGGCATGTTGGTTAAACATGGAATCAATGATATGGATAAACGCTTCGTAACAGTTGAACAATCCATGCCTTCCGGTAAGTAAATATCCTTCGAGCCAACCTTCGCATTGATGCTCGCTCAGCACTTCCATAACCCGACCGTCGGGGGCCAAGAACTCATCACTCTTTTTAGTTTGTGCTTCCCATTGTCTGTCGGTAACTTCAAAAACGGCATTTAACCGGTTGGAAAGAGTTTCATCAGGACCGAAAATTCTGAAATTACGTTGTTCACTATTGAGTTGAATAACACCACGAAGAAATACCCCCAGTTTATATGTATCGGCAGCCTGAACGGACCCTGGAGATGGAACATCCACTTTATAACTTTTAAAATCCGGGATGATTAAGTCTTTCAATAACAAACCGCCGTTGGCATGCGGATTGGCACCCATTCGCCGGTTGCCTTCAGGTGCCAATTCGGCCAGCTCCGGTACAAGGCGTCCATTTTCATCGAAAAGTTCTTCGGGTTTGTAACTCTTCATCCAGTTTTCAAGGAATTTCAGATGATCGGGATGCTGCGAATCAATCAGAATAGGAATCTGGTGCGAGCGGAATGTTCCTTCAATCTCAATGCCATCCACTTCTTTTGGTCCTGTCCAGCCTTTGGGTGACTTCAGCACAATCATGGGCCAAAGTGGACGTCTGGTGTCATTTTTCCTGCGTGCATGGCTTTGTATTTCATGTATTTCCGGAATAACTTTATCCAAAGCAGCCGCCATGTGTTGATGCATTTTTTCGGGCTTGTCACCTTCCACAAAATAAGGTATCCAGCCATATCCCCGGAGCAATTGTTCCAGTTCCTTCTGCGGAATACGATCCAATACGGTTGGGTTGGCAATTTTGTAACCATTCAAATGCAGAATCGGCAACACAGCACCATCGGTTATGGGATTCAGAAATTTATTTGAATGCCAGGCTGTTGCCAGTGGTCCAGTTTCGGCTTCGCCGTCGCCAATTACGCAGGCAACAATCAAATCAGGATTATCGAACACGGCTCCAAAAGCATGGCTGAGCGAGTAACCTAATTCACCACCTTCGTGAATCGATCCGGGACATTCCGGTGAAACATGGCTTGGTATTCCGCCGGGAAAAGAAAATTGCGTAAATAATTTTTTCAGTCCGGCTTCGTCCTGACTGATATTTGGATAAATTTCACTGTACGTTCCTTCGAGATAGGTATTAGCCACCAATGCCGGACCACCATGCCCCGGACCCGAAATGTAGAACATATCCAGATCGTACTTTTTGATAATACGGTTTAAATGCACATAAATAAAGTTCTGTCCGGGAGTGGTTCCCCAATGGCCGAGTAACATTGACTTCACATGCGATTGTTCAAGCGGTTTCCGTAGTAACGGATTATCATGGAGATAAAGTTGTCCGACTGATAAATAGTTGGCAGCATTCCAATAGGCATGCATCTTTCGCAGAAGTTCCTGCGATAAAGGTTTGTTTTTTGTTTCCATCTTTTAATGATTCTGTTTTAGAAGTAGAATTTATATAGAAGTATTTGCAAGAAAAACTGTTATATTACTGGTTATTCGTATATTAAAATCCGTATTTCTAATTTCTCATGCAAGGTGTTTTCAATTCAAGTGCTGAGAATCCATGCACTTCATTGGTTACGTAGCACCTAAAATCCCTACAGGATTTTAGGTGCATAACCCTTTCATCGCCCGATTGGCGGATGAAACTTCTTGTTTTTTAAAAGAAGCATTTGTATCCCTGTTAATCTCTCATTATTGTTGGAATGATAAAAAGCGATATAGTTGTTTTTTGTATGACATCGTCAGATACAATTCCCAACCTATTATTTCCTAACCATTTAGAACTATGAGAACCCATAACAATTATATCGACATCTAATTCTGTGGCTGTATCTAAAATATCTTCAGCAAAATCGCCTTCTTTTATCACGGTTAGTATTGTTTCATCGCCAAGGTGAAGTTTTACTTTATCAAGAAAGTCTTGAGATGCTTGTTTCACTTCTACTACATTATCCAACTGAAATGGACCCATCATCTGATAATTTAAAGTGTATGTAGCCATGTCTTCGATAACATGAAGTAAAACCAATTCGGCGTCTAATCTGTGAGCTAACGTAGAACCTACTTCTGCAATTCTCAGAGCAGTAGGATCAAAACTAAGGGCAATCAAAACTTTATTCATTTTGTTCGTTTTCATTATCGTTGAATATTAAATTGTTAACCACAAATCAAATATTAAGTTACTACTCAGCGCTCATCAATTTTTGTAATTATTTGATTTTCACTTCGACTAGTCGAAGTGAAAATCCTGAGTAGTAACAATATTAAGTATTTGATAGTCATCAGATGACTTAACTTTTCTCCAGAACTTTTATATAAGAAAAAGAAAAATCTATTTATCTGAATTCTCTTCCAGATTATCATGATCATCTCCACCCAAACTATAATAATTATTTTCTTCATCTTCACTTCCAATTTCTTCCTGTTTGTCATCCAATTCAGCGCCGGGTATATCCAATTCATCATCCGAAACATCCTCTTTGAATTTGGAAATTTCTTCCGGATCAATTTCTTTTTCTTCTTTAGCTTGATTGTAAATATCTTCACTATCGGGATAGGTTGGATATCCGGGTAAAATAATCTTCTTTTCGTTACCTTTTTGTCTGACAAGCGGGTATTTGTTTTCGTTTAATTTTTCCATAATATCATAATTTACTGTTATTTGGTTATTTAAAATGCGATTACTTCGTAATTACAGCATCAGATGTATAGCCTCGTACCTCATCAAAAAACGGGGTGTTTTTTTCTTCCACACATTTAGCAGCATACAAGTAAAGCGCTGCACTCCAGGTTTGCCAGTCCTGCCCCATGGGTTTCCCATCCTGTGCTTTGATCCATTCATTAAAACCAAATTCAACTTTCCCCGAAATGGATAGTTTTACGCATCGGGTTAGCGCCACCAGTTTTTCTCGGGCAAGCGTATACCGTTTTGCCGCAACTAATGCCGCCACGTAAAATCCGCAAATAAATGGCCAGATACCACCGTTATGATATTCGCCCGGATTATTAAATTGGGCATATCGCGGATGCCAGTCGGGATCTTCGGGATTAATATAGGGGAAGAAATTGGGCGGCAAATCAACGGCCAGATCACCCCGTTTTTGCATAGCTGCACATTCTTCTTCAATCCACGAAACCATTTCGTCTGCCCGCGAAGGTGAAGCTATTCCCGAAAGAATTGCCAGACTGTTTCCCAGCAAATCGAACCGTTCGCTGCTGTGCACTTTGTACGACCAGAATGCATAATAGGGCTTGTGTTTTACCACCAGCCCTTCGTGGACGTGATGATGAATGGTTCCTCCGGTTATGGTAAACCGGCTCATTTCGCGATGTACGCTTTCGGCTCTTTCGTGTCTTCCCAACAACCGGAGATAGCTGTACACAATGGTATTCACAAACAAGCCGTAACCGGTTACCCATTGTTCGTCGCGCCAGTCGCTGGTGGGTTGTTGCGCCACCAGATAACGATCCGACGGACTTTGGTATTCCATCCACGTAAGCGCTTTTTCAACAGCTTCATGCAGAAATTCCGTTTCGCCCGTTACTTTCCTGAAAATAGCTGTACCCAGCAAAAACAAAGGCGTAGTATCGCTCGATCCCCGGTCTTCTTTATCGTGCACCAGCGAAGGAATATGACCTCGTTCCGTTTGATTTTCAGCCAATGTTTGCAATACTTTCCGGATGCTGTCCAGCAATACTCTATTTCCCGTAACAGCAATTCCCAATATGGAAAACATCAAATCGCGCGTGTAAGGTTCGGGATAACCCCAACCTGCCGTACGTGGAAGTCCCATAAATGGCCCGTGTGTATTGTGGAGCAACACTTCGAGCGCCACTTTTTTTGCATCTTCAATTTCTTGTAAGTCAGTTGCTTTCATAACTATCAATTTATTTCTTCTTTTTTGCCAGGCTGAAAGCTATTGCTATAGCCTGTTTCTGTGCTTTTTCGTTCGACGCAGGGCTTGATGTTCCTATCGTTCCCTTTTCGTGATAGCTGTGCATTATCTCTTCAATATTGTCCGAAATCACCTTTTTCGACTTTCCTTTTTTTAGTGGCATTTTTGTAGTTTTAATTAGTTTCAATTTTAAAATCACCTCATCAGCACCTTATTTCTACTTTGATAGATTAGAAATTGATAGATATATCACGTCCCTACGGGACTTTGTATGTAGAAATTGTACTTATTTTTTACCAATAGCAAACCTCTACGAGGTTAAAAAAGTGCCGTAGGCACGAGCATATTGATAAAAACAGGGAGACAAATAACCCTTAAAGTCCCGGAGGGACGACATATAATTAATCTGTCAAAGTAGAATTATTTTATTCCCAATTTGTCACTCATTATCTGTACAAACTTTTTAGCTACCACGCGATAGTCGAAATTGGCTACCACGCGTTCGCGTCCGGCTTTTCCCATCTTTTCGCGTAAGGGTGCATCGTTCATAAGGGTCAGCATATACTTGGCAATATCTTGTACATTTGCCCGGTAATCTACCGTTCGCGGTGTATTGAATACTACTTTATGATGTTCTTCAAATCCCGATTCGCCACCAAGCATTACTTCGTTGACCACAATTTTCCTTGCCACTTCAGCCAGAAAAGCGGTTTCGCCATGAATCAGCGTATCCAGCATTCCCATTGCTTTAATACTCAGAACCGGCTTTCCGCAGGCTCCGGCTTCCACTTGCGGCATTCCGAAACCTTCCAGTCGGGATGGCGCTGCATAGATGTCGCAAGCCCCGATCAGATAAGGCATAAAGGTTCGTGAAATAGTATTGGTGGCATAGGTTACATTTTTTTCGATACCCAGATGCGTCGCCATTTCCAGGTCGGACAGGTTTTGAAGTTTGGTGCGTGGTTGCGGCCATACTTTACACACATATTTCCAATCGGGTGCCCGGTTATCGATAATAGCCATCGCCTGCATTACTTCCTGCGCTCCTTTTGAAGCGGCATCACCGCCTACCGTCAGTATCATTAACTGGTCGGGGGCAACGCCTAATGATTCGCGTACGGCAATAATTTTCGGATCATCCTTGCTGAATGGCCTGAAAGAGTCAGTATCGCAACCCACCGGTAATACTTCGATTTTACTCCCATCAATTCCGTCGCGGACATACATTTCTTTTACCCAATTGGATGTTACCAAAATAAGCGGAAGCGCGTTCAGTACTTCCTGGTAATTGGCAATATAACCATCGGCTACCAGCCAGGGAACCGGCTGAACACCGTATCGCAACGGATGAAGAATCAAATGAGGCGTGTAGCCCCAATAGCCAACTCCAACTACCACATCAGGTTTGAACCAGCGGTAATACCATTCCTTTTCCTGAGCCGATTCGAAGTGAACGGCATGCGCGTCAATACCCAGTTCCAACAGTCCTTTGTATAACAAATCTCCCTGTGTAGCTAATCCTCCCGGGGTTGGCGGATATTCATACAATACCAATACTTTCATAATACGATGATTTTAGGGTTTCTATCGTTGTTTGTTTGAAAATTTTCAATTCTTTTTCAATCTTATTCCACGATCTTTTTACAATCGGCTCAATAATTTGTGTCGAAACCTTTGTAAAACAATTGGTTTCGGCTTCAAATCTACTCTTATCAAGCACATAGGCTTTACTTCTATAATAGAGCGATTTCAACATCTCAATGCTTGGAGTTTGGAATATACTCAATTCTTTTTCTGTTTTCATAATTTATTTTCTACGTTAAGTGAATTTTTAAATCGCCGGAAAGCTATTGTCCATGGCGTTGTTTCGGCTTCCCAGCTTTGTTTCTCAAATGTATGAATAAAACAATCGTTATATAATAATTTGAAAATAGATAATTTAGAGACCTTTATATCATCATCAAATTTCTTTTCCGGTTTCATAGCGTGATATGATTTTTTAAATCGCCAGAAAGCTTCGGCTAATGGTGTTGTTTCGGCTTCCCAACTATTTTCCTTGAAGCCGTAGGTTTTGGTAATTAATTTATATTTTCTCAACCAGATTTTTTCAGGAAGCGATTCAAAAATATCAGCATTTTCTATCGCTCGTGGAAAATAAGTTTTATTACCGTCCTCATAAGCAAATGTCCAGAGTTCATTGGCTGTTATTTTTTCATCGTGCCAGAGCGTTACGACTGCTTTGCTCACTTCTTCGTGCCGCAGATGTTTCGTGTACTCACCGGCTGAATCGTGGGTTATAATCAAATCGAAATGGGTGCCGGGCAATAACCGCAAAATTTCATCTTCCAACTTCTTTTCGTCTAACGGATATTGGTCTGGTCCGTCATCTAGATCGCCCATAATACCTTTCGCTTTCAATAATTTTAAAGTGTTATAAAATCTGGACGCCCGTTCGGTATCGCTTGCACGACAAAGACAAACGATAAACCAATTGTTCGTTGGATATTCGAGTATTGTTCCTCCCGCCCACAATGTTTCATCATCGGGATGTGCCACAATGACAGCGATTGACTTCAGAGTTTTACTGTTCATTTTTATATTCTTCTACAGTTAAGCGTGCCAGTAGATAGCTTATGGTCGACTCGGCGCCCTGGTTGAGATTCACATGTGTTTCTTCCAATCCGTCATAACAACCACCTGTACATGGATTGTAAATAATTTGATGTAATCGGTTGTTACCCAAAAACCAGTTGAATGATGTTTCCATCTTTTGGTGGTAATCTTCGTCCGTAAATACATCGTAAAATTCACTCAAGGTCATAATGGTGTAGGCAACATCAATAGGCTGTTCGCCAAAATGTCCTTCTTCCTGGCCTTTTTGAAACCAACCTCTGTTCGAAATCACTTCAATTCCATTCTCGTTAAAAGTATGTGACAATAAAAAATTAAATGATGTTCGGGCAATGTCTTTATAAATGCTTTCGCCGGTCATCAACCAGGCATACAACATGGCCTCGGGCAAAATACTGTTGGCATAAGTCAGGTATCCTTCAAACCATTCCCATTTTGTACTCGATTCGTGCTTATACATTTGCACCAACCGGTTGGCTAAGGTTTTTACCAAGTCAATATTTTCGGGGGATTTTACCGCTTCATGATAATAAAATATCCCTTTTATAGCAAAAGCCATCGCACGTGTTGAATTAACCGTACGTATATGATTCAACGATTTTTGAAAAATAGTTTCGGCTTCCAATACAATTTCTTTGGGCAATTTACTTTTTAGTGATATCAAATAACCTAATGCCCAGACAGCTCTTCCGTTTGAATCATCTAAATTCACTTCCTGGTTTTGGCCGCTAAAGTTCTTTTTCTGATCTACATAATTCAAAAAATCTCCTTCAAACTGCTGACAAAACCGGATAAAATCAAGGTATGTTTTTATATCTTCAATACAAGTTTTATCGCCGGTCGATTTTAAATACATGCAACTGGCAACAAGCGCCCTGGCATTATCATCGAGGGTATAACCTGACTTGATGTCCGGTTGATTTATTTTCGAAAACTGGATCATTCCAACTTCGGTTGTCATTGCTTTTATGTGATGCAGGTTAATTACCGGTAGATTATATTGCATCCGGATTTTATTTCCGGATATCGATTGGAATAACATGGCGTGAGCAACTGCCGAATTCTCCCAGGCGGTAGATACTATTTTCTGCAGCGTATTGGTGATAATGCTTTTACGCAAGGGGTAATCATTAAGTAAGCGGTTAACGCCTTCAGCCAATTGTTCCGAATTCCGAAAATCAAAGATGATTCCGGTATCTTCCGTCAGCACTTCTTTGGCATGCGGAATGGGCGTAGAAATAATCGGACAACCACAACTCATGGCATAAGCAAACGTGCCGCTCACGGCCTGATTCGGATCGTTGGTGGTAAAAAGATAAATATCGGTTAATTGTAAATATTCGAGTAAGGTTGGCAAATCGAGGTATTTGTTGATAAATTTTACGTGGTCTTGGATGCCAAGTTCTTCTACTTTCTGTTCAAGACTTTTGCGGTAAACTTCTCCATCGTTTTTTACCACTTCGGGATGTGTTTTTCCAATTGCCAGGAATATTACTTCCGGACATTGTTTTATTATGGACGGTAACGCTTCCAGCGTGGTTTCAATACTTTTCCCTGAACTGAGCAACCCAAAGGTTGTAAGCACTTTACGACCGGTTAAACCGTATTTGTTTTTCAGAAACTTTTCACTTAAATGAGGCACCAAGTGCGTTCCGTGAGCTATCACCGATATTTTTTGTTTAGCAATACCATAATCAGTCATTAGTATATCAGCCGATGTTTTTGTCATAACAACAATTGACTGACAGGCTGCCACGATATTTCTCACTTCCAATTTTAACCGTGCATCGGGATTTGGAAGTACCGTATGAAAAACCACCACTGCCGGTTTTTCAAGTCCGTACAATAATTGTAGAAATGCTTGTTCCTGATCTTTATAGAAGCCGAATTCGTGCTGAATAAGAACCAGTTGAATATAATTGTCCTCATTAATTTTTTTTGCCAAATCCAGGAAAGAAGCGATCTGTGACGCATTAAGCGTATATTTCACCTCATCGGGATAATCGTAACTAACATCACCCGTTTCCAAGGCACAAACTCTAATGGATAATGAATTGCTGAATTTATTATCCAATGCCATAATCAAATCCTGCGAATAGGTTGCAATGCCGCATTCGCGCGGAGGATAAGAAGTGATAAATAATACTTCGGGAAGTATTAAGTCATTTCCTGTTTCCCTGTTTCTGAACCGGATTTCCGAAGCGGTTTTGTTGTCCGTCAAAACAGGCTGAAACAAAGGATTATTCATAGATGCCGGCTTATTGCCAACATGCTGTTTTACTTTATTGTTTTTCATGCAAGTATTTTTATTATTTTCATTAAAGTCGTATAGTTGTTTCCATAAAACGGGAAAGCCCGAATATACTAACTCGAAGACACTACTTTAATATTCGTTTCATCCTTGCGGATATTTAGAACCAATTCCTGCACCAATGCCGACAGGCTTACTGTTGCGCATCCAATACGCTCATCGGCAGCGCCATAATAAATAAACAAAGTATTGCCAAACAGCGCCGTACCGGTGGGAAAAACCACGTTGTTAACCTCGCCTCTCCGCTCCCATAAAAACTCGGGCGAAAACAAAGGATATGGCAAACGTGAAATTTCTTTCGAAGGATCATTTAAATCGAGTAATGCAGCGCAGGCAGAATACACAAGACCACGTTCGGTGGATTCAACGCCGTGATAAATAAGCAACCAACCGTCCTTTGTTTCAATGGGCGGACAACCGCTGCCAATATATTCGTATTCATGTTTATAAACAGGATCCATAACGATGTACTTATGAAAGTCGGGGAAATAGGCTTTCCAGAATTCTTTGGTCAATTCATCTAAACTTGTTACCGACACAATTTGAATTCCGGGTCGAATGCGATGAAGAAATACCAATTTGCCATCGATACGACGTGGAAAGAAAACCACATTTTTATCCCAAAGCAACATTTTTTTTTCAGGATCGGCTTCCTGATAATAGAACTTATGATTGCGGTAATAGTTTTCGTCCACATTGCCGGTTGACTCGGCCAAGAATACAAACTTAGAGTACGTAATAGGCGGAACAATAATGCCGTGTTTCTTGAACTTTTTCAAATCTTTTGATGTAGCCAATGCGCCACGTGCATTTATACCATCGTAAACGGTATAAGTCATGTAATAAAGATCATCAATTTTTACAATCCGGGCATCTTCCACACCATGCGATTCATAATCAAATTCAGCCTCCATAATCGGTTTATCCCAACGCTCAGCAAGGTGCAGCGGTCCATCCAAGCGGGCATAGCCAATGCTGGAAAAATTCCCATCCTGTACAGCTCTGTAATAAATATGAACGCTATCGCCTTCTTTTATGACCGCCGGATTCAACACGCCTGCGTTTTCAAATTCCAAGTCTCTTTTTTCTAAGATAATTCCTTCTTTTTTTACTTTTATCATGATACTGATTATTTTACGATAATTGCCCCCAGCCACTGATGGGGAGTTTAAGTTACTTTCGTCGTGTATTTTTGGAGACTGTACTATAAAAACAGGCTTATTATTGTTAATCCGTCTGACCGCTTAAAGCGGTCGGACGGTTATCGCAAACAATCATTATTTCTACGTAAAAAAAATTATGTCGCTTATTTATAATATTGTTCCCCGCAATTTAGCCCGCCTCGCCTTTGACGTGTCGGGAGAGCTTAGGGGTAGTTTCTATTTTTTCAAACTCTCTACAAAATCTGTTATTGATTTTTCAAAGTTTTTCAAATCATCCGTAAATTCATGTTTAAACGAATCCCATTTATCTTCGCCTTCTTCTTTATATTCTTCCAGTTTGGCCATTAATGCTATCTTGGTTTTCTCCAGCTTATCCACTTGATACTGATATATTGTTCCAATTTCATCACTTGCCGTTGTTATTTTCTTTTTATAATCAGCAATTTTATGTTCCGTTTCGTTCAACTTTAGAGCAGCTTCGGTTTTGAAATCCCCGACTGTTTTTTCAAAAGCTTCGCTGAAATTATCTTTGGCTGCCATAACATTTGCCCTGGCTTCCTTTAAATTATCCTTGCCGGCTTTTGCTTTCGACGCGGCGGTTGTTTTTGCATCTCCCGTAAATCCGGTCACAGTGAGGTGCTTTGTTTCTGTTTTTAATGTCATGGTTTTAGTTTTTTAAAATTGTTATCTTTATTTTTTTGCATCCCATCTGTTTTTATCCCTACTTTTGCCTTTCACCTTTTTATTGTGAGTAGATTTTGGTTGCTTGTGATTGTCCTGTTCAATTACATAAACTTTGCGGTCGCGATGGTCATTGTTTTTGTACCAACCCCGGTGTCTTCCATGATCTTCGTGAAGCCTGGCAGCGCACGAAGTCATGCTGACGATAAGCATTGAAAGGAATAGAAATGTTGCAATGATTTTTAGCTTTTTCATGATAAATGTTTTTATACAAAGGTGGGAGAAATTGAGAGCAAAACCATTACACTATAACAAGAGAATCTTACATATATTACAGATTTTCGTCGTCGTTAAATGCCTGCTTTAGGTATCGTGGCAAATGCTACAGAGGACGTATCAAAAGCAAGAAGAACGCAAATTACACGAACAACCGCAAATTTACACAAATCATAAATGGTTATTTTTCAGTAAAATATCCAAATAAGAAACAGTGTAATTTGTGGAAATTTGCGTAATTTGCGTTCAAAAAACTCTTTTGATACGACCTCTATCAACTTTAAGTCAACACGTTTTTTTGAATTGAAGTTTTAGCTTTCATCATCTTTCATATCGTGTCAATCCTCTAATTAGAGTATGTTTTTTTAGTCAAAAGTTGTTTAAAAAATTTGTATATGTCATTGATATTTGTTATCTTAGCTAAAAATTAGTTCTATATGAAACTATACAATGAATTGAAGCTCCGTTTCGACACGCCTATTTGGGGTTTACATCCCGAATTAGCCCTTTTCGACATACTGTTGGACAAAAACCCTCATTTTGTAAAATTGGTCAGCCATGATGTTCTTTCCGGCATCAAAGATAGCAATTTTGGTCGCAAAGATTCACCTACGGTGGAACAAGTGCTGCGGGCTGCCATATACAAGGAGATAAAACGTCTTACATACAGGGAATTAGAAGTAGATATGTATGATTCAAAAATATGCTCCATGTTTTTGAGATTGGAAGATAATCAAGGTTATAGTTATTGTGTCATGCAAAAATACATATCGAAAATAAGTGAAAAATCAATCAAATCAATTATTTTAGAAATCAATAACATAGCCATATCAGAGGGTATTGAAACAGTAGATAAAATAAGTACCGATACCACCAATATAGAGACTAACGTTCATTACCCGACCAACAATAGTTTAGTGCTTGATTGTATTGAAACCGCTACCCGTTTGTTGAAACGGATCAAAAAAGATAAAAAAGATGATAATGACCGATTGGATGAGCAACGCAAAGCAGCCAAGAAACTCAATTATGAAATAAACAACAGTAAGAAAGAAAATTTACCAAGTTTGTTTGATCCTTATTTGGAGACTTTGAAGCGTCTTATTTTAGAATCATTCGCAGCCGTAAGAAACAGTTCAACCCCTATCAAGGCAAAACCCGAATTGAAAGCATTTTTACCACTGATGATAAAAGTGTATCGAAACGCCTATAAACTCCAGATAGAAGGCGAAAAGGTTGCGAATTCCGACAAAGTATTTTCGGTGTTCGAAACCCATACCGATATACTGGTGAAAGGTCAAAGAGAGGTCGAGTTTGGTCATAAAGTATTGATTTCAAGGGGCTCAAGTTGCATGATATTAGATCATGATGTATTTGAAGGTAATCCAAGCGACAAAGGTCTGCTTGTTCCGAGTATTACAAGAATTAAAACCAATTATACTCGTATCCCCGAAAGTTCTTCCGCCGATGGTGGCTTTTGCAGCCAGGAAAACCTTGAAAAATGCAAAGAATTGGGACTAACCAATATCGTATTTACCAAAGTAACCAAAAGTTTGCAAAACATTGTCAGTTCGCCGGAAATAGAAAGAATGCTCAAAAAGTGGAGAGGAACCACTGAAGCGGTCATATCCAACCTCAAAAGAGGATTCGACCTGCAAAGAGTATTATGGGAAGGGTTTGAAAAATTCTGTTCAAAAGTTGCCTGGAGTGTATTGGGATACAATCTGAGAGTAATGGTGAACAGGATGTTGGAATAGGGAAAACCTCTTCCAAAGCCTTATAATGAGAATCAACATAGGGATTGGTGTGTCAAGACGTCAAAGAACTTAGTAAAATTATATTAATAAATGTATAAAATTGAAAATTACCCGGCATGAGTAAGTTCAATACTACAAAAAGTGAATTCTAAAAAATGAAAACTGTTCAAAAAAATCGGTTTTGTAATAATCGAACAAAAAATATAGGACTTTATAAACAAACTCTATTTAGATTTTAATGGATTACTACTTTTATAGTTTTTCTATGACCATTTGTGGATAATTCAACAAAGTAAACTCCTGAAACATTAAGCTTGTCAATACACTGATTTGTGGATTTGAGTATGCCATCAAGCTGTTTCTGTCCCAATGTATTATAAACTCTATATATGCATTTTTCAGGACCAACTATGGTTATCTGATTTTGTGTATTCACAAATACCCGGGCATCTATTTTATCTGGACTATTGGTTACTTCAGTAGTTGTACCCTTAACTCTAAAAATCAAACTGAAACGATAAGCGGTATTTGTTATTCCTGATTTGAAGTTGTATGTTGTGCCATTGGTTAAGTCTTGTTCGGTTTTCAGATCATTGTCTTTAAGTACAATTATGGTATTACTATCAAAATTATTGAGCTCAAAAGCTCTAATACTAAAGTCATCGGCTTGCAATGTGCTGAATCCAAGTGGAATTTCTGTATCGTATTTTATTTCATTCATACCATTTATAACAAGTTTTTCTGAACCTATTTGTGTGAAAATTTCAGGGACAGAAGGAGAAGTGTTGCTCATTTTCGGAGAATCGTATCTATCATAACTATCGGAGGCAGCAGATGTGGAATACAGTACGGTTTCGTCAGTAGAGTTTCCATTTGAAACTTGCAAGCGAATCATTTTTATATTGTTTTGTCTCGGTGACTTAAGTTTGTTTTCGGTGTTGTCAGGATAATCACGCATGGCATTAGTGACCGTAAAGTTGTTTGAAACCGGATTTTCAACTAACCGTACCCAGTACGCCTGCATAGGCGGAATATAGTTGGTGATTGCGGTGTTAGCATCTCCATTTACAATAATCGGAGTTTCGTTTTTGACATTTACGGTTGCAAAAGTGTATCCCCCGCCAGCTTCAACTGTTTTTTTTGTGCGAAACCAGGCCGTAGGCAATACGTTAGGGTTTGCTGCGGCTACTTTCGACCAATCCAAATAGGAAGGATACGGATTCCCGACTAAATTAAACCCTCTACTACTTCCTGATTCTGTGCGAGTAAGCTGTACAGTAATATCGCCTGAGTTGGTGAGTTTATCGGCAAAAACAATAGTCCCCGAAGAACCTGGCTGTGAGGCAGAAGCTACCTGAATATACCCTTTACCCGGAGTAAGATTTCCGGAAGCCACAGGGTCCCAGTTTTTTGTCACTTCATTGAATTCAACAACTGATGTCCCTTTGTCCAAAACAGTATAAGACGCAACACTTACCGGAGAGCTGACATACCAGTTGCGTCCGGCGTCAACGTATTGTTGCACGGTAGCTCTAATAGTTGGTGTGGAATAATTATCCAGCAAAGTTGCTGTTGCACCACTATTACTTTCAAGTGTCAACGAGCTGATATTCACATTGGCTGCTTCGTTTAGAGTCAGATTTCCACCTGCTTTAACTGTCACACTATTGGCTGTCATATCATTATTAACAACAACCGACTGACCGTTCTGAATTGTAATTGCTGTTGCAGAAGCGGATGATGGAACCACATCAGCACCTATCCAATTTACATTATCATACGACTTTTCCCAATTAGATGGGTCATTCCACGCTCCGTTTCCACTGAATCTGTAATACCTGTCAATTGAAAAATTTTCGGTTGTTACCCAATTAGAATAAAATCCGTTATTTTGAGTTCTAACCTTTGTATAGTAAGAAAGTCCCACACCCAACTCAGCAATATCTCTCAGAGAAATTGAATTGGTGGCTATTGTATCTGTAAAAACATTTGTATTGTCATCTACCTTAAATACAGCCACTTCCCAGGCTCCTGCGCTTGTATTCCACTGCAATAATCCATTCGATAGCGATAAGTTTCTGGCATATACCGACAAACTTTCAGTTGCATAATAAGTACTCCAGTTCGTAGAAGGGTTACACCAACCTTTATTTGTCGTAACCAATGGATTTGCATCATTAATAATACCCCGTTCATACGTTAAGAACTTGTAATTTATAAACAAACCGGTTACTGAACCTTCGATATGTTTGTTATAGTTGTCTTTTATTTGTTGAGCTGAACGCGCAACAGACCAAATTCTTAAGTCTGCCAGCTTACCAATAAATTTTGGACTACTCCAAAATGCTCCTCCCACATTTAATGCTCTGGTTGTAGTTCCATCAGATTTGTAATTTCCGTAATATCCTCCTACAGCATTTGTCGTGCCGTAGAGAACTCCATTTACATAAGCATATGCTTTTTGATCTGCTTCTGATATTACAAAGGCAATATGAGCCCATCTATCAGTGTATTTATCAGCAGGAATAAAAAAATATACAGTTCCGGGAGTTGCCTGACGGTCTTTAGCAAACAATCTTAATTCCAATGCATTGTTATTTACTGAGTTTTTCCGAATATTAATAATAAATCCATAAGGGTCACCGAAGGTTTCAATAACATTCGTACTTTCAGTGGTTGCAGCTAATTGGTTCATATTTATCCAAAACTCAATAGTAAGTGAATGATCGGTAAAAGTAAGATTACCACAAGCCATACCTGTATGTCCGGTTTTGAATTCCCAGCCTTTGAAATCTTCATTAGCATACAAATCAAACGTGTTTATTAAAAATACTACTAAACAAATTAGCAGCATACGGGATGGAAAACTGGCTTTTTTCATAAAGCATAATTTATTAAATTTAAAACATAACTTTTATATATCACAAAATATTCAATGGAGTCATTAAAGCTAATTTATCATGAATTTTTTCACTAAAATACCTTTCTGCTCTATTACTTTTACGAAATAAACACCTGAACGGAACAAACCTTTTTCTGTTATGTCAATAGTTTTATTTTCACTATAATTCTGTTGAAGAATTTCCCTTCCATTAATGTCTAAAATTTTGATTAAAGCATTCGTTGCCCCAATTACACTAATAGATATATGATCTTTTGCCGGATTGGGAAAAATCGACAACCGATTAGAGTCATTATCAGAAGCAGTTGAAACTATTCGTGTTTCATTTTTTCCGACGGCAACATGTAGTATTTTAAAATCTATATCTTTTCCATCGTCTACTGTTACTTTGAAAAAGTAAGAGCCGGGCTGTAACTCTGTTATTTTGGCAATAGAATTAGTTGGATTCTCAATTGTTACAAAAGTGGGACCCGTTATTTGTGACCATGCATAAGTTAAACCATCATTATCAGCATCCGAACTCTCTTGTGCATCTAGCATAAAATAATTATCCTGTTTATAATGGCGAACTCTGGCTACCGGGATTTGATTGTCATTTGTAAAGAAGGTTCCATACAAATTAAATGTCTTTATTGAGGCTTCCCATTGGCCCGACCGTTCAACACAATTTACTCTAACATAACGTCCGACCACATCTCCTGAGTTGCTATTAGTCGAAGTGCCTCCGGCAAATGCATCGTTTACGGCATAATTTTGCCATGTATTACCATCAATAGAAATTTGTATATTATATTTTTTTGCATACTCATTATGCCATAGCATAGAAATCAGACTAGGTTTAACCTGATGTTGCAAGTCAACCTGCCACCATTCTCCGTTCTTTTGTGCCGATGACCAACGTGTGTTATCATTGCCATCAACAGCTGCTTGCGGATACATATTTATTTTTTCTGAAGACGATGCGGAAGTTGTTTTTTTAAGTGCCAAATCGTTGGATGCGGTAGGATAACATACAGCAATAGCGAAATCCTTGAAAGCGATATTAATGCCATTAGACACAGTTAAACGAAACACATAAGTGCCTTCTGTATTGAAAGTTATTTCGGTCAATGGCAAATTTGGAGATAATATTGTTGCCTGTACCGGTCCGCTGACTTGTTGCCACTGAAAGCTAAGTTCACCATCTATAGAATTAGCTGAACCAGTTCCATCTACATAAGTTTTAGCATGAGGGAGCAACACAGTCTTTTCTTGTAGAATCACTCTCGCAATTGGCATTTTTTCTTTTTCATATCCGAATACTCGTATTTCACGTAAAGAGTATTTGCTTGCCCCTGATTTTCTCTCCGTAAAACGAATACGGATATAACGCATATCAAAATGGTCAAAGCTATGATATTCTGCCGCACCTGCACCAGTTGTGATTTTTTTTAATTCGGTCCAATTCAATCCATCCATAGATTTCTCAAGGACATATTGCTTTGCATAATCAGTATCCCAAAACAACTCTATTTTATCGATATCGCACGAAGCTGCCAAATCTACAACTGTCGATTCTTCGACGCTGTTTCCCGAATCCCAGCGGGTAGACAAATCGCCATCAACCAGTTGTTTTCCAAAATACTTTCCTGATTCGGAAGAAACCGTAACATCTTTCAGGTATGCCAGATTTTTATATTGAGATGCAACATCAACCGGATCGAAAATTTCGACATCCGTTGTATATAAATTATTATTTATGTCCCACTCCACGCTTCCATTTACAAATGATAGCTGAGCTTGCATTTGCATTTTGCCGGCTGTTTCTGCAGTCCAAACGCCTTCAGAGCTAATCAACTGAACTTGCCCCGGAGCAATAATTGTCTTAGTCTGACCTGTAGTTGCTGCTTGTTGCCCTGCAACAGAAAATAAAATCGAATATGCTGTAGTTGAAGTGGTCGCCGCATTTCCTTGATTTTTAACCAAGGCATAAAAACTCACTTTTTGTCCAATAAGTGGATAGCGCGGCATTGTATATATACGAGTAACGCGCAAATCAGGCTTTCCTGTTCCAGACTTAAACGTTAACTGTTGCGAAAGCGGCAAATTATCGGAGGAACTACCCACACGGAAAGTATAAGTACCTGTTTGTACTTCGTATTTTCGCCCGGTTTGATTCCAATAATAAAAATCATCGGCACAAAAATTAAATGTAACTGATTTAGTTTCACCAGCCTCTAGTTTTATACGTTTAAAGCCTCTCAACTCTTTTTTTGGCATCCACACTTTGTCCATTGGTGCACTTAAATAAACTTGAACTACCTCTTCACCTGCTCGTGAACCCGTATTTTTCACATCAACAGTTATGCTAAAAGGTTGTCCCGCAATTATTTCCGTAGGCATTTGAAGATTTGAATAGGCAAAAGTAGTATAACTCAAACCATATCCGAATGCATAACGGGGCGAAATACCTTTTTCATCTAACCAACGGTAACCACCATCCAAATTCAGCTCAAATTTACGGAATACTTCTTCTTTCCATTCAGGGAAATCACTATCCTGCATAGGCATTGAAAGTGGCATCCTACCAGCTGGATTGTAATCTCCGAAAACGACATCGGCAATAGCATGTCCGGCTTCCTGAGCCGCATAAAATGAATATATAAATCCTTTAATATTAGACAAACAATCGTTGAAAGTACAAACACCGCCACTCTGTATTATTGCAATCAGGTTTGGATTCACACTTGCCAACTCGTTAATCAGTTCTTGCTGTATAGCTGGTAATGCAAATGAACCTCCAACGCGGTCGTTATGCGGGCCAAAACTCTGCTCGCCTTCTTGTGTATTATCCAACCCTCCGGCAAAAATTACATAGTCGACATCAGCTGCAAGAGCTTTTGCTTCAGCAAAACCGGTTTTAGATGTTGAGTTAATATCGCAACCTTTAGTATAAACAATATTGGAACTCCCAATTTTATCTTCTAAACCTTTTCTCACACTAATAGCATAAGGTGGATTTGTAGCGCTACTTCCGGAACAATTCAGGTTTTCGGCTATCGCATTAGGCCCGATAAGAGCTATCTTAATTCCTGTTTTTCGAAGAGGCAAAATGGGATTAACACCTGAAGTTTCATTTTTAAGTAATATGATTGATTTTTGAGCGGCCAATAGGTTCAAACTAGTAATTTCATCCGATTTTGCATTCGATTCATTACCTGCCGGATAATAATCCAACATACCATTCAGTATTTTAGTCCGCAATATGTTCCTTACCGCATTGTTAATTTGTGTCATAGTTACGTGCCCATTTTCTACCAAAGCTGGCAAGTCGGCCTCATAAATAGATGAACCCATACATATTTCGGTTCCGGCACGTACAGCATTTCGAGCATCATCAATATTAGCCCAGTCCGAAACCACATAAAACGGGAATCCCCAACGTTCACGTAGCACTGTTTTTAGTAATATACTACTTTCGGCAGCTTTATCTCCATTGATTTTATTATATGATCCCATAATGCTCATAGCACCGGCATCTTGTATTGGAATTCTAAAATTGTATCCAGAAAAATCCATCAACCATCGTTGGCTGGCAATCACATCCATTTTTAAACGGTTAGACTGCATACTTTCGCCCATAAAGTGTTTTAGAGTGGCAATTACCGGATATTTTTGCATACCAATAGTAAATGATTTTGCCAAATGGCCTGCCAAATAAGGATCTTCGCCTCCGCCCTCGGCTGTACGTCCTCCGCGCGAATCGCGTACCAAATCGAGACATGGACCTAATACCTGCTGACGGTCGAATGACCAAAATTCCAGTCCCATATATTCGCCTATTTTGCCAACCACATTCTCATCCCAAGTGGCTGCCATAGCTATTCCGGTTGGGAAAGCGGTAGCTGAACGATTATAACGATCGGAAGTAAGACGAACTCCGTGAGGGCTATCGCCCATTACAAAGCCCGGTATTCCAAGCCGCAAATTGGCTAGTGTTCCTCCAAAGCTGGTACGATTAGTATACATCTGTTCTAATTTTTCCTGAACAGTCATGGAATTTACCAAATCATCAATGCGCTTATCCAACAATGATTGAGCATAGGTATTTAATGTAGCAAATAGAATTACTACAACAAGTATAATTTTTTTCATAAAACAGTTTGACGAAATTTATTTTAGTATTTTAGTCGTGACTACCGAGTCGTGCTTCTGTATTTTACACAAATACAAGCCTTTGGGCAGCGAAGAGGTGTTAATTAGTTCTATTTCTGATGTTAGTCTTACATCTTTTATATGCCGACCTCCAATATCGTAAAGCGACAGTGTAGCGCCTAATCCATTGGTAACCTGAATATAATTAAAGGAAGAAATAGCTGTCAGATTATCAGATTTACGCGTTGAACCAACCGATGTGGGATAATCGCCTTTTGCATACAATACTGTATTAGCTTGGTTAACCACAATTGGTTCAGATACGATAACATCTTCGGTAGTGTTTGTAAGTTTAATGGCAACTTTGTAATTTCCGATTTCGGTTGCTGTATAACTCTTGGCATTTGCTCCACTTATCAACGTATTGTCTTTATACCAATAATAGTCAGCATAAATAGTTGTTGATGTACTGCTGTTTGTTTCAACTACCGGTTTCTTCAGCTGCATAATATCTGCAATTTTACGTGCCATAATCCGTAATCCTTCATCGCGCGGATGAATTCCGTCCGTAGCCATTAAATTTGCAATATTATTTGTTACAGAATATAAATCAATAAGAGGAAGACCCTTTTCTTTTGATATTTCCTTCATGGTTGGAATTACTTGCTCGCGAATTGTTTGATCGTTTATTGACCATGATTTGCTATACGCCTTAATGGGAATTGCCATGTAAATTTCGGGTTCTGCGGAGTAGTTTTTAAACTCATCGATTAAATCAATATATGAATTTTTAAACTTAACGGCATCCCAATATCCATCCTTGGAATCGTTTGTACCTAAAGCTATTACGATAATATCCGGGTCGTATGACTTATTGTCGCTGTAAGCAGTTTTATTCTTCCATGCGTCATTTAAGTGGTTCATCATAAGTGCTCCGTTAACCCCAAAGTTTCGGGTTTCGTATTTATTTCCCAACATACTGCGTATTTGTACGGGCCACGCATATTGTGACCGGTCGGTGGCTTCCGCTCCATAAGTATTGCTATCGCCCACACAACCAACCTTAATAATGTCCGACTTAAATGCCCAACCCGAATAAAATCCGTTGTTGAATGTTCTCACATACACTATACTGTTTGGAGCTAAACCGACCAACGAATACGATTTTTCATATACGGTTTCCGATTTCAAAACAGAGTTGTCGATCAATGAACGTACTTCTACCTCCCAACTTTCACCTTCGGCAGTCCATGTCAGGTGGTCGTTTTCAATTACAAGTTTTACTGGCTTTTGCGCAAATATTTCATTGTCGAAAGTATAGTATTTTTGCAATCCGGGTTCTGTTCCTGTTAGTACTTCTTTATAGTCAGCCCTAATATCGTCAATACTTCTTACTTTATTCCACACCCTGAAATCGGTTAATTTACCATTAAGCTTTGGAGATGTATACCACGAAGCCAACCATAAATTACCCACATTACTACCATCCGCTTTGATGTTTCCTTTCCAGTCCCCATTGAAATTATCGATTGTACTAAACAGTTCCGTATTCAAATAAACTGATGCCTTTTTTTCCTTTGATGAAATGATAAAGGCTATATGATTCCACTTGTTTGAAAGATTTTCACGAGGTATCCACATGGCGTAGATGGCATCATTGACCGTTTTAAACCAAAAACGAAGATCAATTTTATTTTGATTATTGGTATTTTTATTCAGGCTGACGGTAAATCCATAATTTCCATCATGCCTGTTGCTTATGATAGCTGTTCCATCTGTGTTTTTTCCATCTTGCTCATCAATGTAAATCCAGAATTCTACAGCAAGTTCTTTTTCGGTAAAATTCAGATTACCGCAGTTCATACCATTGTGATCAGTAGTTAGGTTCCATGCGCCATAATCGCCACTACCTGCTTTTGCCGGAATTAAATTCAGAGAACTTATTACTATGATTAATAGCCAATAAAGAAGTGTACCTTTTTTTTCCATACGTTATTGAATAAAACAATGGGGCATTATTTTTCATTTGCCCCATTGTATTTTTTTCAGAAAGCAACTATTTATTATCTGACAACTACTTTTTGATTATCAACCAAATATATGCCTTTAGGAAGGTTTGATACGATGTTTTCTCCGGCAACTATATTAATACGTCGGATCAATTGTCCACTAACAGCATAAATATTGACAGTTTGAGAATTTTCAGTATTAATAATCAATGAGCCATTGCTTACACGAACAGTCGTTTGTTGCTCAATTTTATCAACACCCGTTGATATTTTTGTAACTGTAAATGGTTCTGAAGTAACTTGCCCTGACCAAAAACCGTTATTTTGAGTTCTTACTTTTGCAAAATATGTAACTCCTTCTGATAATTCTTCAATACTATTAAGCGATAGTGAGTTTGTATTGATTGTATCAGAGAAAGCCAAGGTGTTGTCATCTGCTTTATATACATTTACTTCCCAAGCTCCAGTACTTGTATCCCAGGTAAGCAATCCGTCAGCGATAGAAAGATTTTGTGGTTGCAAAGAGAGTGTTTCACGCGTGTAATAAGTGTTCCAGGCAGCTTCAGGATTACACCAGCCTTTGTTTGTAGCAACAGTGGGGTTTGCATCATTAATAAAGCCACGTTCGTAAGTGTAAAATCTGTAATTAAGGTATAATCCCGGATTATCTTCAGAAGTGCCCGTCAGGTTTTTATTATAATTAGCTTTGATTTCTGCATCTGTACGACCCACAGACCAAATACGGAAATCGGCTATTTTTCCATAAAATTTTGCACTTGCAGCATACCAGTATCCTAAACGTAAGGCACCCGTGCCGTTTCCAATCCATCCAATATTATAAGGTTCATACGGATCTGTGGTCTTTACCAAATCCTGATAAACTTCCCCGTTCAAATAACTACGTGCGATATTATTCGTCGACGAGAAAACAATCGCAATATGTACCCATTTATCAACAATATCTGCTTTTTCAAAGAAAAACGGAAAAACAAAATCAGTTCTGCCATTCAGTTTATCACCATTGTCATTCCGGAAAAAGCCCCTTAGTTTGCCATCGCTGGTCACATCAAGGCTAAATCCCTTCACTCCATCATGTCTTGTTGAAGCAATTGTTACTCCATTATTGAAGTTGGAAGTTGGTATATTAAGCCATAGCTCTATCGTAATATCTGTTTCTGTAAATCCAAGCGTTCCACAAGATATTCCATCGGTAGCCCCAGGTCTTGTTGCTGACATATCCCACGCATAAGAATTGGTTTGTGCATAAAGTCCACCCGTCATTAATATTGCCGAAACCAGCAATAACATACGATTAAAAAAGTACATTTTTTTCATAATACGAAATTTTAAATTATTATTAATTAGATATGATTCTTTTCCAGATTATTTTATCGATATTTTTTGCTTTTTTGCCAAATAAAACCCTTTTGCAAGACCGTTAATTTCATTTCTGCCAGCAATTAAATTTACCGAACGTACCAAACGACCATCAATAGCGAACAGATCAAAAGGTTGAGCTATTTCGGAATTAACAATCAATCGATTCCCCTCTGTCGAAATAGTCATTTTTTCTGATTCTACTCCGGACAAGCCGGTTATGCTAACATCTACTGAAGCCCAATCTGAATATACATCATTGTTAAAAGTTCTCACTCTTATAAAGTACTCAGAAGCTGTTGGTAAGTTTAGATTTTGGAGTGAGAACGAAGTATTTTCAGCCACTTCGCTCAATAACACCGTTTTACTGGCTGTTTCAACAAACTCCACCACCCAGCTTTCACCTTCGGCCTCCCATGTAAGCTGATTGTTTGCAATAGCCAGATTTACTGGCTTTTGGGAAAGTACTTCGTAAGAGTGCATATTTGTCCACGTAGTAGCCGGAAGCAAAGAACCATTGTTAGTTCCTGGATTAGCTACATTAATGATGGACTGATCGAAATTATCGAAGTTGTAATAGACATACAAGCCTGTTTCTGTTCCTTTCAGGCGTTGGTTATAGTTTTCGGCTATTTCATCTGCCGTTCGAGCTACATTCCAAACACGGATGTCCGCCATTTTGCCATAAAATGTTGGACTGTTCGTGTACCAGCGTCCTATCCACAACTGATCTGTCACTCGATTTCCTACCCAGCTTGTATAAAAATCTTCAATTACGCTGTACAGTTCGCCGTTCAGATAAGCATAGGCTTTTTGCTCATCCGAAGAAATTACAAAAGCTAAATGCGCCCATTGATTCGAAAATGCAGTACGAGGTAGAAAAAGTGCAAAAGCTTGATCGGAAGTTCCATCAATTTTTGTGTTTTTAAAAACAAATCGTACATCTTCTTTACTGGTTGCACTGTTGTTTGCCAAATTCACCGAAAAGCCCTGATTTCCATTATGCCGGTTAGATATTATATTTACACCCGCACTATTGGTACCACTTGCATCATCAATATTAAGCCAGCATTCCAGAGTCATATTTTTTTCAGGAAATGCAAGAATGCCACTATTAAGCCCATTATGACCTACAGTGGTAATGTTCCATGCATTAAAATTACCTGTTGGCTGTTCTAATTCAACAATAACATCTGTAATACTTGTTGGATTCTGCACAGCGCTGTGTGCTGCCTTGCGAGCTACTTCAATGCTTTTAGCTGATAGGCTTGCAGGGGCATAAGTATTGTTGAGGACATTTATTCCGGTTATTTTCTCATACCATGTACATGCAGCTGTGTAACGCCCAATGTTATAATCCAAATGGTATCCGTCACGACAAAGATTGTCGCCAATGAAACTGGTACGTGCATTTTGTATAGCTGTTCCCGAAGGAATAATAATACTGATGTTTTCAGCTGTGGCGGCACGGTTTGCTGCATCAAGTATTGAATTATACATTGTCATTTGATCCTTATTATAATTGGCAAAACCTGAGTGGGTAGAGTTTTGCTGATAAGCCCAGGTCATGTGCAATGCATATTTTACATTCGGGTTAGTAGCTTTCGATTTTACATAAGCCAACAAATTAGTTAAGTATGGAAAATAGGTGCTGTACATCCCTGAATTCTGGCTTACTTGCTGAAAAGTAATGTAATCCCAATCCTCATCGGCAATTGCTGTTTCCAACTTTGTACTCGCTGTGTTCGACTTTACTCCGTTCACTATTTTGCGATATTCGTAGGCTGCATTGTTATTATTGGCATTGTTCCAATGTGTTTCCAGGCTACAGCCGCCAATATACATGTTGCCAATAATTAAAGTAACATCATCTGCTTTTCCAAGTTCGTACAAATAATTCTCAATTGCATCTTCGGAAAAGCTGTTCCCGATAGCCAAAATTTTAATTGTTTCGGCATAACTTGTAAAGCAAAGTGAAAGAAATAGAAATAGAGGTAGAAGTTTTATTTTCAATGTTTTCATATTTATTTTTTTTAAGTATCTAATTTGAAGTCGTGTATACGCATTTTGTCTCAATTTTCTAAATGACAAACAACTCAATAAACTACTACTTTTTGTTTGTCAATCAGATATATTCCTTTTGACATATTGTCAATTACATTTTCACCCACCGATAAATCAACACAGCGTACCAGTCGTCCATCCATGTAAAATACATTAAGACTGCGGGCAACATCTGAATTAATAAAAATGGAATTATTGTCGGTGTGTACAGTTAATCTATGGATGCCCGGATTATCGACACCCGAAATATTCGAATCTGTTGTAGCCCAATTCGAATAAAACAGTGTATTCTTTGCTCTTACCTTTGCGTAATACTCTTTGTTTCCATCAAGACTCAGGTTTGCTAGTGAATAAGAATTACCGGTTGAAACATCAGTTTTCACAACATTACCGGTCTCTTTTTCAATGATTTCAAATTCAAAACTCTCTGCCACACCACTCCAGCTAAGTGTATTACCTGTTAATACCACGTTTGTTGGCATAGCTGAAAGCACTTCGTAGCCATGCACATCGCTCCAGGTAGCTGATGGAGCTAATGAACCATTATTAGTACCAGGATTCGCCACATTTGTTATAATCTGGGCGAAGTCATTGAAATTGTAGTAAGCGTATAATCCTTGTTCTGTTCCGGTTAAGGGTTTGTTATAGTTCTGGGCTATTTCGTCTGCTGAACGGGCAATTTTCCAAATGCGGATATCTGCTAATTTTCCGTAAGGTTTTGGGTCGCTCCACCATTGCCCGATACCAAGTGCTGTTGTATTGTTACCATAATAACCTCCTAAAGCATTTTTTTCGCCAAAATAGCCTCCATTAACGTAGGCATACGCTTTTTCTTCTTCGGCAGAAATAACGTAGGCAATATGTACCCATTTACCTACAAAGTATTCGCGGGGAATATAAAAATGCGCTGTGTTTTTTTGGGTGTCTTTTGCAAATAATCTTAGCTCCAAAGCACCTGTATTGGCTGAATTTGCTCTGACACTGACTAAAAATCCAGCATCAGTACCGGAAGTACCTAAAATAGTAATCTTTTCCACATCAGCTGAATTCAAATACATCCAGAATTCTATTGTTATTGATTTCTCAGTAAAATCAACTACTCCGCATGACATACCACCATGTCCGCTTTTGAGTTCCCATGCACCAAAATCGCCTTTTGCACCAAAAGACTGAAGGCTGGTTGTTAAAAACGAAACGACTAAAATGAAATAAGAAAAAGAGTTATTAGTTTTCATGACACAAAAATTAATGAATATACTTTTACATTTAAATCAAAAAAATCCACATTGTGATTATCTGACATTTACTTCAAAAAGTTTCATCCAACCGGAGGCGGTCATGCTTTTTTGAACCGAAATGTCAATACCTTTTTCGTTATTTTTGGATTTATCAACAATGGCCACAGCCCAGGTATATTTGCCTGTAGAAATTCCATTTATTTGTGGATTAAACAGGTATGAAACCGGAGTTCCCTTTATCCATTTCGACAAATCGGTCTGGTCATCAACAAAAGTGGCAATCACATTATCGTTTACATCTAATAAACCGAAAGCAACTTTATATTTTTGATTCCATTGAGGAATATTAGTTGGACAATATCCCCAACCCAAATTATTCCAGCGATGTGTGATCTGTATTTGCGAACCGTTTGAAACTAACTTTGGAAGTGATAATTTGTCAGGATATAACCGATAAGCGCCATCGGCAATAAAGTTGTTGACAAGATAATAAGTGTCGCTAAACCACGAGCCGGTTTCGTTAATTCTAAAATCCATCATATTCACTTTCGCTTCCCGCGAATCATCGTACTCACCGACTCTTACATCTGCTATCGTTTGATAATTACGTGGATCCTTTGTAATATCGTGCTGAGCAGTAACCCAACCACCTTCCATGATTATCGGGCGTTTGAAATTCCATTTTGCGGCGTATTGTTTTTCCCAAGCTCCATAATAGGTTGTCATACCAAAAGCATCGTGGCGGAGACTAAAGCCTTTATTCACAGCATAATCTAACAGAGTTTCCGACTTGGTGTCGGCCGACCCCCATTCAAGTTCGGCTCCTATCAGGCGATGATAATTTATTACCAGAGGAATTTTTGTGAATTCGGAAACATATAAGTCTACAATCCATTTGAATACACTTTCACGATTTGCACTATTGATGTATTTCATGGAATGTCCTTCGCCCCATTTCCCAAGTCCGTAACCATCAACGAATTCAACCACATCAGGATCGTTAAACTTTTGAGCAAAAGCCTTTAAAAATTTTGTGTATTTTTCCTGAAAAACGGGATCATCAGGATAGGGTGTCCAACGGGCATTGTTAGTTCCGGAAGTGAAACCCTGTGCACCAGCTGCTTTTACATACGCCGGTGAAAAATCGGAACTTTTATCTCTACTGTCAACTACTACTCTGAAAGCCAGTTTCAAGCCCCTGAGCTGCGCCTGAGCAATTAAATTTTTCAATTTATCGTCGGCATCCCAGGAATAAACATCTTCCGTGGGATTGAGCGAAGTCCAACTACAACGAATGTAAAGTGTTGTAGCATAATCCGAAACTCTAACAAGTTCATTGAGTCCGGTTACAGTCATATTGTCGTATTTTGTCCAGAAATCTGTAGCTACGTTTGCATTACCGTAAATAACCCATCCATTCAGCGGATTACGATACATTTTTTGCGCTTCGGGTTCGATATTCATCACATAATTACCCGAAATACCTGAGTCTGCCGTTACTGTATTGCCACCTTGCCAGGACAGAACATTTTGATTAACAGAAATATTAGCCGGTGCTTTTGCAAGGGTTTCGATTCCAAAATAATTTTGCCAACCGGACTCAGGATTACATAACCCGGGGTTTCCCGAACCAGCCTCATTTGCTACGGTCCGGTTATAAGTTGAAAAGGTATAGTTGACGTACAATCCCGGATTGTTGCCTGTCAGATGTTTATTGAAATTTTCTTTTATTTCCGAAGCTGTGCGGGCAGTTTTCCAAATGCGAAAATCAGCTATGCCTCCGTGTGGCTTCGGGTCGCTCCACCAGTTACCAATTTCCAGATTTGTGGTTGTATTATTGCCGATCCATCCACCTGCAGCATCAATAGTTTCATAAAGTTCCCCGTTCAGGTACGAATATGCTTTGCCTTCGGTTTCGGAAATTACAAAAGCCATGTGTCCCCATTTCCCTACAAACTCATTCATTGGCAAAAACAAAGGAATGGTTGCCTGTGATGGAGTCTTTGCCAAAAACCGTATTTCCAAAGCATTCGAATGTGCAGTATTTTGCCTTATGCTCAAAATAAACCCGGTTTTCCCATCACCCATGGTTGAGGCAATATTGACCTTATCGGTATTGGCTCCGGCATCTAAATTCAACCATAATTCTACAGTCAATGATTTTTCAGTGAACAACAATTTGTCGCATGAAATTCCCTGATGTCCTCCTTTGAGTAAGTAGGCATGAAAATCATTTGCAGCCTGCAGCGTGAGGATCGATGATGTTATAAATGAAAATACGAATATTATTATAAGATATAGGGAACAATACTTTTTCATAAATTTATTCAAATTCAAACCGGTACTAAAATTAAGGAATGGATAAATTTTGATCATCCATATTGCAAAAGTAACCGAAGTATAAATGTACGAGGTTATTGGTTTATTCAGAAATAGTTTCAGTTTGTACATAATTGACAAAAAAGCAACGAATACTTCGATTACCACATAACAATAGAATGGCATTTATCTCATTTCATGATAATTTTCCGGTTATTTACAAGATAAACTCCATTTTCGAGTCCGGCAACTACAGTCTCTCCATTTTTAACGTAAACAGATTGGATTAGACAACCATTAATACCATATATATTAATATGCTGAGGAACAGTTGAAGAAATAATCAGGCATCCTTTTTCAGCACGAGCAACGAATTCCTGATTGAAATTACTTGGTGTGATTCCGGTTGCGCGATTATACGTGAAAACATTCGATATTATCCACTCGGAATAAACAAAGTTTTTTGTTCTTACCCTGGCAAAATACTCCATGTTACCTTCCAATCCTTCCAAAGGAAATGTATTTGTTGCAACAACCCGACTCACGACCACTTCATTTGTACTTTTCTTCACAATTTCGAGTTCCCAAACATCGTCAGAAACACTGTTTGTTGAAGCTTGTATTGTCAGGACATTTGTCCAAAGAGCAATAAAAACTATGATTAAAGAAGACAAAAGGTGATTTTCTTTCATATTATACTTTTTAAAGTGATTTCTTTTTTTTGAGAAATCGGCTGATTCAAATCATTTAATCTGTCAGCTCAATTTTAATTTTCTTGTCTTTTACAATCACATAAAAATCGCCGGGTTCCACAAAGCGGTTTCCTGATTCGTCTACAAAACTGAAATCACGGTTAATGTCTATTTCAAAGCTGAACATCCTGATTTCTCCTTTTGCTAATGATTTTTTTTCAAAGTACTTAAGCTCTTTTACCGGCCGCGAAATTGAACAAACCGGATCGGCAATGAACCAGTGAACTGTCTCCATTCCATCTCTATCACCAGTATTGGTTACCGGAATTTCTACCACCAGTTTGTCTCCTTTTTTTACTTTTTGGGAGTTTGCTTTAATGTCGCCGTATTCGAAGGTGGTATAGCTTAAACCATAACCAAATTCGTACAATGGCGTATTTTGAATATCCTGATATTTACCCTGATGGGGTCGTGCACTCTTTCGTTGGTTGTAATAAATCGGAACTTGTCCAGTGGAATAAGGGAAAGTTATGGCAAGTTTTCCCGAAGGATTTACTCGTCCGCTAAGTATTCCAGCTACGGCTTTCCCAGTCATAATGCCTGGTTGCCATATTTCCACCATGGCATCGACTAAGGGTTCCAGGCGGTTTAGTTCGAGTGGTCGTCCGTTTGAGAGGAGTAGAATAATCGGTTTGCCCGCTTTTTTCAATTCTACTACCAGCTTCTCCTGTATTTCAGGTAATGCTAAAGTAGAACGCGATGCATTTTCACCACTCCAGTCTTTCTTTTCACCCAAACAAACTACTACTACATCCGATGTTGCTGCTGTCTTCAACGCTTCGGCAAATTTTGATGTATCATTTCCATCAAATCCGCATCCTTCGGCATACAACAATTGCGAGTCTTTTCCCAATTCAGCTTCCAGCCCATCATAAATTGATATCACATCGTCCGTATTTCCATGTGCTGCCCATGACCCCAGCAAATGCCATTTGCTTTTTGCCAATGGGCCTACAACGGCTATTTTCGAATGAGCTTTCAATGGCAGCGTATTATTTTCATTTTTAAGCAATACCATTGATTCTTCGGCCAATTGCTCTGCAATTTTCAAACTTACAGGCAATAAAAAACGTTCTTTTTCAGTAGTTTGAGGAGTATATGGATTTTCAAAAAGACCTAACCGAAATTTTACACGCAATACCCGTTTTACAGCATCATCCAATTCTTTCTTCGAAATTTCACCTTTTTTCACTAATTCTACCAAATACTTATCATAACAGCCATTCATCATATCCATTGTAACTCCGGCTTTAAATGCCTTGAGTGCAGCATCCTTTCTGTCTACTGCAACTCCCTGTGCTATGAGCTGTACTATTGACCCCCAGTCAGAAACCACAAATCCATCGTGTTTCCAGCGTTTTTTCAAAACTTCTGTCATTGTATAATGATTTGCGCTTCCGGGAATCCCGCTAATATCGTTGAAAGAACTCATTAGCGTTGCAGCACCAGCTTTAACACCCTCTTGGTATGGCAACATATATGTGTCCCATAGTGTTTGAGGCGACACCTCGGTAAATACATAATCGCGTCCTCCTTCCGATGCTCCATAGCCCACATAATGTTTCAGGCATGCTGCTATTTTTTTATTATCAGCCATATTGTCTCCCTGATAGCCTTTTACTGCCGCCACACAAAAAACGGCATTAGTATATGAATCTTCGCCGTATCCCTCGGCTACACGCCCCCAACGGCCATCGCGTGCCACATCAATCATGGGCGAGAATGTCCAGTCTACTCCCGACATTCTTGCTTCTTGAGCAGCCACAGCTGATGCTTTTTGGGCCAATTCCGGATTCCAGGAACAAGCTTGTGCCAAAGGAATTGGATAAACGGTTCTGTAACCATGGATTACATCGTAGCCGAATATCATTGGAATTCCCAGGCGTGACTTTTCAATAGATTGACGTTGTACCTCATTACGAAGTTTGGGATCGTTGTTGAAATAAATAACAGAACCTAATTCTGCCGGTTTTTGCTTCAACACATCTTCGATATTGTTTTTATTATCATTGCGTCCAAGCGTATATTGGTTCAGTTGCATAACTTTTTCTTCCAATGTCATTCTCAAAACAAGATCGTTTACTCTTTTTTCAATTGGTTTAGTAGCATTCTTGTAAAGAGGCAGTTGCTTGTTTTGCGAAAATACAGTACATAAAAGCATCGCAAATACGAAAATTATACTTATTCTTTTCATGTGTTTATAATTATTATTTATATAGTATTCAGTATTTTACAAAACGCAAAGAAAAGTTTAAAATTTCATGTACATGCTCGTGGCGATACTCTTGTGTGCTTTGCGTTTGATGTCAGTTTCATCTTCGGGGTT
>JAJFVH010000159.1 GCA_021371875.1 Bacteroidales bacterium | reverse complement strand
TCCGGCAATGACAGCGGGGCAGAGGATAACTGCATCTTCTATACGCTCTTAGGAAGCTGCCTGCAAGCTGGGGTTGAACCGCACAAATGGTTAACCTCGACTCTTGAAAAAATACCCAAACTTAAAACCCCAATAAACTGGGAAGAATTACTTCCGTAATCCATTTCAAAAACAAAAAACGGACTGTCAATAGTGCTTCTAATGATAGTCTGTTTTTTTTTTGCAAAGTAATACGGCGGATTTGGGATGCTTACTTTAAACTAAACATAACTTTTTTTCGACAAAGATCAAAATTTGATCCTCCTCAAAAAATACGGCTAATTTGGGATGCTTACAATGTTTATTTCTGACGAATAAACACCTGAATAGGCGTACCCGTAAAATCATATTTGGCCCGTATTTTATTCTCAAGAAACCGACGGTACGGTTCTTTCACATATTGCGGCAAGTTGGCAAAAAACACAAATGTAGGAACTTGGGTATTCGGAAGTTGGGTCACATATTTTATCCTGATAAATTTTCCTTTTAATGCCGGTGGCGGATAATTTTCAATCGCAGGCAAAAGATATTCATTTAGCTTGGCTGTAGGCACTTTCCGGAATTTATTTTCGTAAACCTGTACGGCAGTATCCACCACTTTCAATATCCTTTGTTTTGTTGTTACCGAAGTAAAAATAATTGGAAAATCCACAAACGGAGCCAACCGTTCCCGAATTGATTTTTCTATATTCTTAATATCATTCGCTTCTTTATTTTCAATCAAATCCCATTTGTTTACACAAACCACCAAGCCTTTTTTATTCTTCTGAATCAGAGAGAATATATTCAAATCCTGGCTTTCCAAACCGCGGGTTGCATCCAGCATAAGGATACAAACATCCGAATTTTCAATGGCACGTATCGAACGAACCACAGAGTAATATTCCAAATCTTCGTTTACTTTGGCTTTTTTACGGATGCCGGCAGTATCAACCAGATAAAAATCATGACCGAATTTATTGAACCGGGTATAAATTGCATCGCGCGTTGTACCGGCAATGTCGGTAACGATAGTGCGTTCTTCGCCGATAAAAGCGTTGATAATAGAGGATTTTCCTGCATTGGGACGACCCACAACTGCAAAACGAGGAAGTTCTTCTTCGATTTCCTCACTGAAGTCAGGTTTGAAATATGTGAGCAATTTATCCAGAAAATCGCCTGTACCCAACCCGTTTATTGCAGAAATAATGATGGGTTCACCCAAACCTAATTTATAAAATTCAGCGGCATTATATTGCCATTCGAAAGTATCGGCTTTATTTGAAATAAGCATAACAGGTTTTGTATGCCCGCGCAAAATCTGTGCTACTTCCAGGTCATAATCGGTGATTCCATTCTGAATATCAACCATAAAAAGAACTACATCGGCTTCTTCAATGGCTAACACGACGTGGCGTTTTATTTCAGCTTCGAACACATCCGACGAATTGACTACCCAACCTCCGGTGTCGATCACCGAAAATTCACGTCCATCCCACTCGCATTTACCATATTGGCGGTCGCGGGTGGTTCCGGCTTCATCATTCACTATGGCCCTGCGACTTTTAGTGAGCCTGTTAAACAAGGTCGATTTTCCCACATTGGGGCGACCTACAATTGCTACAATATTTCCCATTGTTTTTTTGTATATCTATAAAATTAGATATTTACATTCCATTTTTTCATTTCATCCGGGGTTTTCTCAAATCCCGAATGTGGGTGCAAATAATTCAGGTGCAAAGGTACGGAAATTTGTTGGAAGGGGAAAATGACAGAAGTTCTGTGAAATAATTTCAGAAAAAAAGCCGAACAAATAAATGTACGACTTTTTTTGTGGGCGTTGACGGATTCGAACCGCCGACCCTCTGCTTGTAAGGCAGATGCTCTGAACCAGCTGAGCTAAACGCCCTTAAACTAAAAATTCTGTGTTTTCTTGTTTGATATAAAATTTGAAGTGGGCGTTGACGGATTCGAACCGCCGACCCTCTGCTTGTAAGGCAGATGCTCTGAACCAGCTGAGCTAAACGCCCGAATTTGTATTCGGATTGTAATACCTTTCTCCAAAAGCGTTGCAAAGATACTGCTTTTTTTTATATCCCAAAACATACAAATCACTTTTTTGAGCTATTTTATAAAATCTCAATTTAAGTATCTTAATAACAGAACAGAAAATCCCAACAATTAATTTTGTTATCCAATTCTGCATAAAAATTCAATATTCAAACCGGCCAAATTCACTCTCAATTAAGAGCTCTTTTTTACCGGAAGCTTCGCAATAACCTACAATTTGTGCATCGATGTTGAACGATTTTGAAATTTCTATCACCTTAGCGGCATATTCGGCCGGTAAATAAACTTCGAGCCTGTGACCCATATTGAACACTTTGTACATTTCTTTCCAATCTGTCCCCGATTCTTTTTGAATCAGTTTGAAAAGCGGCGGAACAGAGAAAAGATTATTTTTTACCACTTTCAAATTCTCGATAAAATGCAAAACTTTGGTTTGTGCTCCACCCGAACAATGAACCATACCGTGTATCTCCGGTCGAAGTTCTTCCAATAATTTTTTAACAACAGGCGCGTAAGTACGGGTCGGTGAGAGAACCAATTTTCCAGCGTCGATTCCTAATCCTTCAATTTCATCTGTCAGTTTGCAAGAACCTGAATACGCCAGCTCTTTCGGAATATCGGCATTGTAACTTTCGGGATATTTCTCAGCAAGATAACTGGCAAAAACATCGTGACGGGCGGATGTAAGCCCATTACTTCCCATGCCACCGTTATATTCCTTTTCGTAAGTCGCTTGTCCACTCGATGAAAGACCTACAATCACATCTCCGGCCTTAATATTTGCGTTATCAATCACATCCGTACGTTTCATCCGGCAAGTAACAGTACTGTCGACAATAATAGTGCGTACCAGATCGCCTACATCAGCCGTTTCGCCACCGGTAGGGTAAATATTTACGCCCATTTCGGCTAATTCTGCAACCAACTCATTGGTTCCGTTGATTATGGCTGAAATAACTTCTCCCGGGATGCGATTCTTATTTCTTCCGATGGTTGACGAAAGTAAAATATTATCCGTCGCCCCCACGCACAACAAATCGTCGATATTCATTATCAGAGCATCCTGCGCTATCCCTTTCCACACTGATAAATCCCCAGTTTCTTTCCAATAAACATAAGCCAGTGACGATTTTGTACCAGCGCCATCGGCATGCATGATATTGCAATATTCAGGATCATTTCCCAAAAAATCGGGAATTATTTTGCAAAAGGCTTTCGGAAAAAGTCCTTTGTCGATATTCTTAATTGCCTTGTGTACATCTTCTTTCGAAGCTGAAACTCCACGTAAATTGTATCGTTGGTCGCTCATTTATCAATTGTTTGAAAAGTTTGACGTCTAAAAGTTTGACGTTCTGTGCCATTAGGCTGGCACAGAACGGATTTTTATTTTCAGGTTTATCTCCCCGATTTTGAAATCATTTCGGCTATTCGTTTGTTGAATTTTTCTTCTTTCAATAATTTTTCGAGGTTGATATGCATACGATAACACCAAAAATTACGTGGATTGCTCGGTACGTTGATGCGTTCGGCAAAAGGATGTTCCAGGCAAAGTTTTGTTTCGAGCGACATCCAGTCCTGCCATGGAAGAATAATCCACATGGCATTCGATTGTAAATGTTGTTCGATAATCTTTTCGGCTATCCATTGTTCACATTTCTCAGGCGCAGGACCCTGCAAACCCAAAGCCCGATTGTAAAAACGCTGTGTCAGGGCAGTATCTTCTTCCCACCAGGCTCGAATCGGATTCATATCGTGGGTAGAAGTTGTACAAACCGACCGGTATGGCGCATCGGCAGGCATAGCAAATTCAACATTGGGTTTCTTTGGCATTCGTTGAATTTCAAGGCTGAGAATCTCCAAAGCGTTCATTACATCCGGCACCGAATCAGGCACCATGCCTAAATCTTCACCACAAACCAACATGTTTGTAGCTGAAATCAAAGCCGGCAATTTTTTCAGAGCTTGTTGTTTCCAAAATTCGTTATGGCGATGATAAAAATAATCGACATAAATTTTATCCAACGTCCGGCGGGTTTCATCATTCAAATCGCGGAAAGTAGCAGATGTGTGCATCGAAATACGTGGATGAAATTTATCCGGTTCCTTTATATCCCGGACAAAAAGTACTTCGCAATGCAACATATAAAGCCCATCCCTGATCAAGACTTCTTTATTTCCGAAATTATATCCCAATGATGCAAAATGAGCTTCAATCTTTTTCTGCGTATCAAATTCAGGTTTGAATTTGTAATTTTGCCAACCATCGGGCAACAAATACTCACGTATCACATCGTCGGTATATTTTCCGAAAGTAGCATAAAGCACATGTTCCTTCATGTATGGCTTCAGGTAACGGCTTTCGTTCCACCACAAACCACGTGATTCAAGTTCAGCCCTTGAAAAGGGCAAGGCAGGACTGAAACTTCCGGTCAATCCCCAAACATCGTTTACAGGGATTCCCCATATCCGGAAAAAACCGAGAATATGATCGATACGATATGCATCGAAATATTCCGCTAATTTCTGGAAGCGTTTTCGCCACCACTGATAGCCATCTTTTTCCATCAACTCCCAATTGTATGTCGGGAATCCCCAGTTCTGACCGGTAGCTGAAAAATCGTCGGGCGGCGCTCCTGCCTGAACCTGCGTATTAAACAGTTCGGGATCGACCCAGGCATCAACACTTCGCGGACTTACACCAATCGGGATATCACCCTTGATGGCAACACCATTGGCACGAGCATATTCATGAACTTCAGTCAACTGCTTATGCAAATGATATTGAAGAAAATAATAAATGGCTATGTCGTCGTAATGATTTGTATCGGGCGATGTCAGCGCTTCTATTGCCGCTTGATTATAAGCGCTGTAATTTCCCCATCTCCCAAACTCCGGCGTTCCATACAAATCGCGTAAATACGAAAAAGCGGCATACGGAACCAACCATTCTTTGTTAACTTCAAAAAATGTTTTGTAATCATCCGAAACAAAAACGGTTTCAGATTCCTGCGGATAGATTTCCCTGAAAAATTCCCATTTCACGCGCATCACATTTTGATAATCAGAAAATGTTTTTTTGTTCAATTCTACCCTTTTAGCATCAAAATACGCTTTACGTTCCTTATTTTTGATTTTTCCGATTTTATCCAAATGCAGATAAATCGGATGCAATGCATATACCGATACGGCATTGTATGGATACGAATCATAATTGGTGTGATAGAGTATTGTATCGTTGATTGGCAAGGTTTGAATAATGCGTTGGCCGGTTTTTCGCGCCCAATCGACCATTAATTTCAAATCGTTAAATTCGCCAATTCCAAACCCTTTTTTGCTTCGTAGCGAAAAAACGGGAATGGCGACTCCCGAGCCTTTCCAGGAAGGTATGGTGCGTAAAAAATGCTCATCGGTAACCACAGTCAGAACGTGGTTGTCTGCATATTCCAGCCTGCGGTTCGGGCCGCCTCCCCAGGCCAACACTTCATCAGTAGCAGTATCAACTATCAGGTACTTATATTCAAGGGGGAATTTTATTTTTTTAGCATCGAGCAACAAATCCCAAACAGGAAAACCAGTATCATTCAACTTGATTTTTTTTGTCACATCCCAATTTCCCAGTATTTCCTGATTTCCAATGATTGCAAAATGCCTGTCGGGCTCCATTTGCGAGCAATTTAGCCGGAGCAACAGATTTCCGTTGCGTTGTAACGGTTCTTCGACCGGTGTCCGCTTGAAAAAACAATTTGAAAATACTGTTGTCGCAAACGGACTGTCACCATAAGGTCCCCGCCAGCTGTCTATTATTTTAACAAAGTCTTTTTTGACAGGAAATTTAAACAATCTCAAATCACCATATTCATAATCAAATGATTTTTCGGTGTTGTAAACTGCATATCTGTAGCTAATTCTTTCATGATCAGGTATTGATATTTCCACCTTCCATTCTGACTTCTCGTTACATTGCATCGGAATACATTCCTGATTTTTATCATCAGTTGGCAATGAATCGCACAGGAATAAACAAAGTGTTTGTCCCCATTGGGTTTTATAATGAATATTGAATTGGATTTTCATAAATTTTACAACTATAATTTGAGCACAAATTTACAACAAAGTTCGGTATAAAAACCCGAACAGGTATTGTTAAACAGAATATATTATGCAAACGATTGAAAAAACAAAACCTTCCGAGCAGTCGAAGACGACTATGCTTAGAAGGTTTCAGTGAGGTTCGTGGCGGATTCGAACCGCCGTATACGGTTTTGCAGACCGGCGCCTAGCCACTCGGCCAACGAACCTTGTTTTTTGGTCTGCAAAGATAGTATAATTTCGGTTTAATCCAAAGCTTTTTTATACAAAATACCCGAACGCACTCTATAAGATTTGGTTATGGACGCTTTCCCTGAACATGATTTTCTCTCCAGTCTTTTATCAATTCCTTTCTGAATGAACGTTCTGCATTAAAATAATTAAATATCTTTTCGGCGGGTAACACTTTTTTTAATTTCGTATAATAACTCTTGAGCAACTGGGCTTTCTGAATATCGATATTCACAAAACGATCATTCATTTCTTCAAAATCAGGCTTAGAGTCAGCTCTTTTTTCTTCTTTAAATTTTTTAAAGTATTCTTTGTTTTGTTCCAACACATTCCATACTGCTTTTTCATATTCCATAAAAATTGGTTGCACTTTAGCAGCTTCCTGCGGAGTTAAATTTGATTGTTCGGCCATATACTGCCATTTTCGGGTATGCATATCTTCCACCCTGGGTCTGAAGCCCTGTGCCTGAAGCCCGCAACTGATAAAAACAAGGGCTATAATTAAATATCTTTTCATGTGTTTATAATTATTATTTATATAGTATTCAGTATTTTACAAAACGCAAAGAAAAGTTTAAAATTTCATGTACATGCTCGTGGCGATACTCTTGTGTGCTTTGCGTTTGATGTCAGTTTCATCTTCGGGGTT
>JAJFVH010000086.1 GCA_021371875.1 Bacteroidales bacterium | reverse complement strand
TATGCCCGCGATGTACGTGTAATCGTGTACGACGGTAAAATGCATCCGGTCGACTCTAACGAAATCTCATTCCGCTTAGCTGGTCGTAATGCTTTTGCCCAGGCTTTTAAAGAAGCCGGTCCCAAATTGCTCGAACCAATTTATGACGTTGTAGTTCAGGCTCCATCTGATCGTTTGGGCGATGTAATGAGCGATTTGCAGAGTCGTCGCGCTGTAATTATGGGCATGGAAAGTGAAAAAGGATATGAAAAACTAACCGCAAAAATTCCATTAAAAGAATTGGGTAGCTATTCAACTACTCTTAGCTCATTAACCGGCGGCCGCGCTTCTTTTTCGATGAAATTCGCCAGCTACGAGTTGGTTCCAATGGATATTCAGGACAAATTACTCAAGGAATACGAAGCGACAAAGAAAGAAGAGGAATAAATTTCTATATTCTTGCATTCAAAACCAAAGAAAGCGGTTGTCCGGATTCGGATAATTGCTTTCTTTGGTTTATATGCTTTGATAACAATTTGTGAACTCAATAGAAGTAATACAGAAAACTTATCGGGCAACACAAAGTATTTGAATTCGGTTTATGAAATGTTTTGTGTAAAAAAATTATTCAATCACAAAGGAATAATTCTGATTTGTGATCGGACTTTTTTCGATGAGATGTCAAAACCCTGCCAGAGCAATAAATTGGGTTTTTGTCCGAATTGGATTTTTAATGGCAGATTTAAAATTTCGATGGGAAGATAACTACAGGCTGCAATGAGTTGAAATGCATTGAAATGCACAAAAAACCGATTCCGGTTTTTTAAAATATTGTTTATTATCGCTATATCGTTCGTACCAAAGTCGAGGACGAAGGGCTTATCTGAAAAATTCGGAATTTCGGTTATGTCGTTGTCTGAAATATCGATATAATTATATTTTTCACTTAATTCAACAATTTGTTCAGTCGAAAGATATTGCTTTAACGAAATGATTTCGGCCGAAATAATGCCATCAAAAAATAATGTTTGAGCCGTCTCGGACTGTTGTGCCACCAAATCGAAAAATTGTGTAATGTTCCCGTCCTCATCTTGCTCAACGACAGAACTTCTGAGTAATTGGTCGGGCGAACAATATATCAGCTGGCTACTTACCCGTTTCATTTTTATCCAATACAACTTTGCTCCTGATTTGTTTTTTGTCGATTATTTTTTCTTTAGGGATGACCACCGGTTGATGTTTTTTCATTCGATTAATAATCCGGGTAATGCTGTCTTGCGCCAACTCATCGTATTCCCGTATCAACTTAATGCTGTCAATCCGGCTATTCATCTTCCCTTTGTAGGCCTTACTTCCTAATAAAGCGCCGGTAATTGACTCAATTCGTTGCTTATGACGTGCAGCCAATCGCAAAGTGTAGCGGCGTAAAATACTATCATTGTATGTTGTGGCATATATACTGTCGGTTTTACCATCGGAATATTTAATTCGCATAACAATATGTTTTTCAGCACTTGAATCCTGTGGCGCTATCCGCTGCAACAAACTCAACGTATAAATATCTTTCCACCGTAATTTTGGATTTTGAATCGTAAATTCAACTTGAGTGCGTGCCGAGTCTTTTGTGAAAACGTATTGTGTAGGATTTGTCCAGATTTCTTGTTTTATATGTCTTAAAGCGGCTGAATCGACAGGATAATTGTTTTTGCTTTTTACTTCGGCTTCAAACTCAGTCAGGTTGTCAAGTACCTGGGCGTAAATTTTTTCGAACCTCTTGGGATTTTTAGTGTACCAAACTAATGATGAATCGAAAACAGCCTGAGTTATCCCGTGTTTTCTAAGAAGTGCATTATAGTAATAAACATTTTCCCTGTCCTGAGGCGAAATTATGCCTTTGGCAACGAGTGATCCGTCCAATTTGTGCAGGTCAGTAAGAAAGTCAGCCATTTCTTTCTGATCCATAACATCTTTAGGACGATTACTACAAGCCGCCAGGATGAAAATTATTCCAAGCAGGAAAAAGAAAATTCTCGGAAATTTATTGAATCTTTTCTTCATTATTGGTTTTCTTTGACTCTAAACTTTCGTTTAAATCTTTTCGGAAGAAAATGAGGATGATAACTACAGCTACCGTAATTGCCGAATCGGCAATATTAAACACAGGGCTGAAAAAGATAGTTTCGCCGACACTGTTTTTAATAATCGGGAAATAAAGCATATCAACTACTTTTCCGTGAAAAAGAGGCGCGTAGCCGCCGGTTTCGGGAAGAAAGGTAGCCGCCATTCCGTAACTTTCGCTGAAAAGAACGCCGTAAAACAATGAATCGAATATATTCCCCGCAGCGCCAGCCAACAACAAAGAGACAGTGAGTATATAACCCGGTCGGGCCTGTTTTTTAATAAGTATATGGATAAAGTAAGCGATACCGCAAACGGCAACAATCCTGAATAAAGTGAGAAATAATTTACCGAACATTTCCATCCCAAAAGCCATTCCATTGTTTTCGATAAAATAAATCTGAAACCAGCTAAAAATTTCGATATGTTCCCCGAGGGCAAAATTCAATTTTATGAAAATTTTCGATGCCTGATCGATAAATAAAACGATAAAGATAAGCAGAATGGATTTTTTGGTGATAGACATTTTGTAAAGATATGCTGTTTAAATAACAAAATCGGCAACAGACAATTATCCCGCTGCCGAATTATAAACACTAATATTTTTTATTTTTTATTATCGTTTTTTGCCTCTATGCTTAAAGTGGCATGCGGAACGGCGCGTAAACGTTCTTTGGGTATCAGTTTGCCCGTTTCACGACAAATACCGTAGGTTTTATTTTCGATACGAACCAGGGCAGCCTGTAAATGTTGAATAAATTTCATTTGGCGTTGTGCCAACCGTCCCGATTCTTCTTTTGAAAGCGTAGCGGCGCCTTCTTCCAACACTTTAAAAGTAGGCGATGTATCCATCACATCGTTCCCGTCCAAATTGGTAATGCCATTGCGTAACAATTCGTAATCCTTTTGTGCTTTGGCAAGTTTTTCGTTTATAATTTCACGAAATTCTTCCAATTCAGCATCTGTGTATCTCGTTTTTTCGGTCATAATAGTATTTTTTTTAAACGTTTGAAGAATTTCTTCCTTTCAACAATGGTTTTCATCATTTTTTTATTGCCTGCGAAAATAAGAAATAAGTTCCACTTAGCAAATTATTTTATGATTTTATTTTCAGTAGATGTCATTACGCTTTTTTTACAGATATTTTCACCGTATATTCGTCAAATTCCAGCTCGGTTGCGTCGGTTAATTCTGTAACTAACACAACCGAATTGGCTAAAGTCTGCGAAGCAATATAAGCCGAATATTCGTTGACGGCTTCGTTAATCTCGTCTCGGTTTTCAATTTCGACCGTAATTTTATCAACGATTTCATATCCGTTGGCTTTGCGGATATTTTGGATGCGGTTCACCAGTTCGCGGGCAATTCCTTCGCGCAACAACGCACCGGTAACGGTAATGTCGAGTGCAACGGTTAACTTCCCTTCGTTGGCAACCAACCAGCCGGGCATATCTTCTGTAATGATTTCAACATCGTCGGAGGTCAGTTCCACGTTGCCTGTGGGTAATGCCAGCAAATACTGCCCCTTTCGTTCAATTTCACTGATTTCATGGTTTCCGAAAGAATTCATCGCTTGCGCAATTTCTTTCATTTGCTTACCGTATTTTTTACCCAGTGTTTTGAAATTGGGTTTAATTTTCTTCACCAGACTCTCCATGTCGGTATCCGCCGGAATCACTTCCAGTTCTTTAACATTCACTTCGGCTTTTACCAGGTCGGCAATATAGTTCAATTGATTGAAAGTGGCGTCATCGGGCGCCGGAACAACGGCTTTCGACAATGGCTGGCGCACTTTTTTGTCGGCTTTCCGGCGCAAGGCCAGTATCATCGACGAGGTTTGTTGTGCCAACTGCATGCATTCTTCCAGATTGCTGTCGATCAGCGCTTCGTTGTAAGCCGGAAAATCGGCCAGGTGAACCGATTCGTAAGCCCCACCAAACCTCCCCACAGGGGAGGCTTCAGATAGTGGCTCATGTAAATCTAAATATAACTTATCTGCAAAAAACGGTGCAATCGGAGCCATAAGGCGAGCCACAGTTTCCAGACAGGTATACAGTGTCTGGTAAGCCGAAATTTTATCTTCGTCATATTCGCCACCCCAGTAGCGTTTGCGGTTCAGGCGCACGTACCAGTTGCTGAGGTTTTCGCCCACAAAATCCGAAATGGCGCGTCCGGCACGGGTTGGTTCGTAAGTTTCATAATATTCGGTAACATCTTTCACCAGTGTGTTGAGCAACGAAATAATCCAGCGGTCGATTTCAGGACGTTTTTCCATAGGAATCTCCGCTTCGGCGTAAGTAAATTTGTCAACATTAGCATAAAGTGCGAAAAACGAATAGGTATTGTAAAGCGTTCCGAAGAATTTGCGGCGAACTTCTTCAATTCCTTCTACATCAAATTTCAGATTATCCCAGGGCGATGCATTCGTCATCATGTACCAACGAAGCGGATCGGAACCGTATTTTTCGATAGTCGAGAACGGATCGACTGCATTGCCGAGGCGTTTCGACATTTTGTTGCCGTTTTTATCCAACACCAAACCGTTAGAAACAACGTTTTTAAATGCCACCGAACCGCGAACCATGACGCTGATGGCATGCAAAGTAAAGAACCATCCGCGGGTCTGGTCAACACCTTCCGAAATAAAATCGGCGGGAAAGCCCCCTAAATCCCCCGAAGGGGGACTTAAGAGTGCGTGTTTGATAAGTCTGAGCACTCTATCTGTTTTGCCTAAAACTTCTTCGTTTGTAAAACGGATAACCTGAAATCCTAAACCATTTAAAATATTCTTTTTTAACTTGTCCAGCTCTTTTACTTCCGGTTCGTTGTGATAACCTCCATCGACTTCCACAACCAGATTCTGTGACAAACATACAAAGTCAACAATTATATCATCTATAATATGTTCTCTTCTGAATTTATAACCTTCAAGGGCTTTTCCACTCAAACATTGCCAGAGGACTTCTTCGGCCTGAGTTGGGTTTTGTCCGTGTTTTTTTGCATTTTCTTTCAACATGCCGTATAAAAGAGGATTCGCTGTTTTGTAATCTCTCTTTAAGTCCCCCTTTGGGGGATTTAGGGGGCTGCTATTTTCGAACGGATAATGCAATTGCGCATAAGGCATGGCGCCCGAATCGAACCAAACATCAATCAGGTCCAACTCGCGTTTCATGGGTTTTCCGCTTGCCGAAACCAACACGATGCCATCCACGTATGGACGGTGTAAATCTATATTTTTTACCGCATAATTATCGGCCGTATATTCTCCAACTTTAAAGCTTTTGTATGGATTTTCGGTCATAAATCCGGCGGCAATGGATTTCTCAATTTCCAACATCAATTCTTCCACCGAACCGATGCAGATTTCTTCCGTTCCATCTTCACTACGCCAGATAGGAAGCGGCGTTCCCCAGTAGCGGCTACGGCTCAGGTTCCAGTCCTGCAGGTTTTCCAGCCACTTGCCAAAGCGGCCTGTTCCTGTCGAAACAGGTTTCCAGTTGATGGTATCGTTCAACGCCATCATCTCCTCACGGCAAGCGGTGGTTTTGATAAACCAACTATCCAGCGGATAATACAATACGGGTTTATCGGTACGCCAGCAATGCGGATAACTGTGAATATGTTTTTCAATTTTAAACGCCAGTCCCTGTTGTTTCAGCATCACACAAAGGTCAATATCCAATGTTGCGTCGTCTTCGGTCAAAGTCGGGTCGTAGGCGTTTTTCACATATCTGCCTGCAAACCAGGCGTATAATTCTGAGTTCACGCTCGAAACTACAAATTCAGCACTCAGGTCTTCGATTTTAAAGAATTTCCCGGTTCTGTCTACCATTGGCTGGCGGTTTCCATCTTTGTCGATCAACATCAACGGAGGAACACCGTTTTGTTTCGCCACACGGTCATCATCGGCGCCAAAAGTCGGTGCAATATGCACGATTCCCGTACCATCTTCGGTGGTTACGAAATCGCCGGCGATGACGCGGAAAGCACCTTCACCGGGGTTTACCCAGGGAATGAGTTGCTCATATTCGATTTCTGCAAGGTCTGAGCCTTTGCATTCCCCTAATACTTTAAAAGGAATATTTTTATCTCCTGGTTTATAATCTTCAAAAACCAAATCAGCATTTTTAGGATTGAAATGTGCATTTAGCAAATCCTTTGCCAGAATATATTTTACCCGATTTCCTAAATATGGATTAAAAGAATCAACCAGTACATAAGTAATGTTCGGTCCAACGCATAATGCTGTGTTCGAAGGTAATGTCCAGGGCGTGGTTGTCCATGCGAGGAAGAAAGTCTCCCCGAACCCCTCCGAAGGAGGGGCACTAAGTCCGAAAGTTCTTGCAAGTTTTGCATTGCCTGATTCTCCCTCTCCTTTGGAGAGGGCCGGGGAGAGGCGAAATTGTGCCACGCAAGTAGTATCTTTCACATCGCGGTAACAACCGGGTTGGTTGAGCTCGTGTGTGCTGAGACCTGTTCCGGCAGCCGGCGAATACGGCTGGATGGTATATCCTTTATAAAGCAGATTTTTATTATAGAGTTGTTTAAGCAACCACCAGAGTGTTTCAATATAACGATTGTCGTACGTGATGTAAGGATCGTTCATATCCACCCAATAACCCATTTTGGTTGTCAGGTCTTCCCACTCTTTGGTATATTTGAGCACGTCTTTGCGGCAGGCGGCATTATAGTCGTCTACCGAAATCTTTTTCCCGATATCTTCTTTGGTAATACCCAATGCTTTTTCCACACCCAATTCCACGGGAAGTCCGTGTGTATCCCAACCTGCCTTGCGTTTTACCTGAAAGCCCTGCATGGTTTTATACCGGCAAAAAATATCCTTAATGGTACGCGCCATCACATGATGAATCCCTGGCAAACCGTTAGCCGAAGGCGGTCCTTCATAGAAAACAAACGATGGTTTTCCCTCACGGGTTTCGATACTTTTATGGAAAATGTTCTGTTCGCTCCAGTGCGACAGCATTTCCTTGTTGATATCCGATAAATTCAGATTGGAATATTCTTTAAATTTTTTCATTAGAAAAATTCAAATTACACAAATTAAACCCAAACAGATGATTAACCTGTTAACTAATTACTGTTTTAGGGGTGCAAAATTACAAAAAATAATCTGAAAACGAAAGAAGCTAAATAGGTGGTTATTTCTTTTTTTGAGGTGCTATGAATTTTTATATCTTTGCAGCTTATGGGACAAAAGAAAAAAAGCCGTCCATCCACGGACACATTATTTGAGACTGTATCTCGTATGTTGGTGCCAGAATTTATTTTGGAAAACT
>JAJFVH010000118.1 GCA_021371875.1 Bacteroidales bacterium | reverse complement strand
TATCCGCAAAGCGACCTGAACAGTTATGCCGTAGGCATATAATACCGGTAGAAAGACATTTCCACACACATATAGCACCCCGTACGGGGTGCAACAAACGAAGGTGGGCGAATAAATTCTACCGATATTAAATCCCTAACCCGGACAAGCCAGAATCAAAGAGGTAGAACGCAAATTACGCAAATACCGCAAATTTTCGCAAATAAAGGTTGATATTTCCTGGATTTTTATTACACTTTAAATGACTGATATTTGAATATTGTGCCAAAAAATACACAAATTTGAAAGATAAGGTACTAACGGGATTACAGGTCGGAATACGGATAATCATATAATAAAAAAAACGTGGCTAATGCCACGTTTTTTTATACTATTCAATCATATTATGAAATACATTCTGAACATCTTCATCGTCTTCAATTTTTTCAAGTAACTTCATTACCTGGGCCTTTTGTTCCTCGTTCAATTCTTTCATATCATTCGGAATACGTTCAAATTCCGCGCTGAAAATTTCGAAACCATTTTCTTCAAGGTATTTCTGTATCGATGAATAAAACTGGAAATCACCGTATAAAATAATTGTATCCTCATCCTCTACCAATTCATCTACTCCGAAATCAATCAGTTCCAATTCCATATCTTCGATCGAAACATCGACTTTGGGAGCAACTTTAAATACACATTTGTGATCGAAAAGGAACTGAAGTGAACCGGTTGTACCCAAAGAACCGTTATAACGATTAAAATAACTACGAATATTCGCCACAGTGCGGGTTGGATTATCCGTTGCCGTTTCGACCACAATGGCTATCCCGTTAGGACCATAACCTTCGTAAACCATTTCCTTGTAATCCGCCTCATCTTTCGAAGTGGCTTTCTTTATGGCACGTTCAACATTTTCTTTAGGCATGTTCTCCTTTTTCGATTGTTGAATCAACACCCTTAAACGTGGGTTTGTATCAGGATCGGGACCTCCTTCGCGCACGGCAATTGTAATTTGTTTACCTAATTTTGTAAAAACACGAGCCATATTGCCCCAACGTTTTAACTTTGTCGCTTTTCTATACTCAAACGCTCTTCCCATGATTATATAAATTTCTGATTATTAATTAGTGTTTGCAAGAAAACGCCAATCTCTGCGTTGCACTCACATCAAAAACTACTCATCCCGATTCATCGGGACTCCGTGTTTTTGTTGTTTCGTGCGCCTTAACCTTGACGTTTTCTTATCAAACACTGAGGTTTTTTTCAAATATTAATTAACAAATATGTTCGTTAAAGATATATGTTGTTATGTCTGATTTCGTTTCGGTGCGCAAAAGTATTAAAATACAAGCAAAAAACCATCATTTTTCGATATTATTTTACAATAAAAAAGGAGTTGATTATTCAACTCCCTTTTTTGTCAAGACGAAACCTTCTATTCATATTTTGTTTTTTCAAACGTTACAACAAACTCAACGCGACGATTTTTAGCTCTTCCCTGGGTTGTTTTGTTACTTGCAACCGGCCTGCTATCGCCGTAGCCTTTAGCAGTAATCCGTTTTTCATCTACCCCTTTCGATATCAAATAATTCCGAACTGAATAGGCACGTTTTTCCGACAATTGCTGGTTCATTTCCGCCTTCCCGACATTATCGGTATGACCTTGCACTTCAATTAAATAAGTTGGATTTGCAATTAAACTTTTTGCAATTTGATCCAAAATGGTAAATGAGGTTTTCTTTATTACATCCTTGCCGGTTTCAAACTGAATCCCCTGCAAAGCTTTTTGGAATAACGTTCTGATTTCTTTTTGCAATTCGGGACAGCCATGATTTGAAACAACACCGGCAATTTTAGGACAATAATCAAGATAGTCGAATACTCCATCGCCATCCGTATCGCGCGGACAACCGTTCTCGTCTACCATTCCGTGTGCTTCAACCGGTGTATTTGCACATTTATCCATATAGTCGGCTACCCCATCGCTGTCTGTATCCAACGGACATCCGTTTTTATCGACGAATTCACGAATTTCAGCCGGAGTATTGTTACACAAATCAAGGTAGTCGTAAACACCATCGCCGTCCGTATCGAGCGGGCAGCCTTTTATATCAACCAGTCCCTTTGCTTCAATTGGTGTACCGGGACAAAGATCCAGATAATCGGCAACCCCATCCCCATCTTCGTCGAGCGGACAGCCAATAGAATCGACACTTATACCTTCGGGAGTGTCCGAGCATTTATCCATGTAATCGGGAACCCCGTCTTTATCCGTATCGAACGGACAACCTTTTTCGTCTACATAACCTTTAGCATCCGCCGGATTACCGGGACATTGATCTAAATAATCAGGAACACCATCTCCATCCGAATCCACGGGACAACCATTTACATCCACTTTACCAATCGCTTCGAAAGGGGTATCAGGACATTTATCTAAATAATCAGCTATACCATCGCCATCGGTATCAACCGGACAGCCTTTTTTGTCGACTTTTACACCTCTGGGAGTTGACGGACATATATCTTTCCGGTCAATAACCCCATCTTTATCGGCATCCTTACCTTTGCCAAGCGAAATACTGCCACCAAAAGCTAAATTTAAATGTGCATCTTCGATCGGAATATATTGCTTGTTCACTTTGGGCGCCACATAATCAGATGCAATGTATAGATTTATCCAACTTGGTGAGATATTCAGGGCAAGACCATATCGGTTGGCATCTTTACTCGAAATCTCACAAGTTCCGGATAAAGTAAGCCATGAAAGCGCCTTGAAGGTTATTGCTCCTACAAAATCGTTATGGGCTACTGAAGCATAATTTGAATTCCGCCATAAAAGACCTAACAATATATCATGATTTTCATTGCCGAAAATACTGTATTCGGCCGATACATTTATATTATAAGGGATTTTGGAAACCACATCATCAGTAGTCGATGTTTCCTCAAACTTTATCAATGCAGCTGCATCTTCTTTTATTTGTTCAAGTTGTGCCGAAATGCTGTCGCCATCAACCTCGTCAAAACCTGTAAACGAAAAATTACTGGCTGCCGTTCCCGATTGTGTAGAACCGGCTTTCCATTTTATGTAACCCAAATCATTTACTCCGGCCGCTAAAGTCAGTTTTGGAATCGGTTTGTAAGTTACGCCCAAATCGGCTCCCAGTCCAAAACCAGCGGGCTTAAGAGTCGAAGCAGAAACAGTTGGCTGAGTGAAATCGTAATAATTATCTGCATCTTTTTCAAAGGTCAGTAGATTCGACATAACCTGCGATTGACCGGCTGCCTGAATTTTAAATTCATTCTGATCCAGGTTAACATCGAACTGACTATAATTTATTCTTTCCGAAGATAAACCAAACAACAGTTTTGCGTTTAACCCAATCCTGATTTTAGCATTGATATCTCTTGAATATCCCAACGAAGCCTGTGCATAATTTGTTTGTTCAACTTCCAGCCCTTTCAGATCGAAATAGTTTGTTGAGCCCGTCATGCCTGTTTTCATAAGCCTGAAAAGATCTTTGGGCAGATTTACATTAAGTTTTTCTTTCAAAGCAAAATCGACTGACCAGAAACTGTTTTTTGAAGTATAAAAACCTAACGAAAATAAGCTTAAATTGATTCCCTGATTGATATAAGTGGTCGGGTCCAACTTGTTTAAAAATGTATTGGCATCTACATTTTTATTTAAAAACAACATGGGTTTGGTATTGTTAATATCAGTTGATTCATAAAGAAATGTGGACAGGCCTGAATTAGAATTTATACTTATTTCGACGCCACCTAATACCGGCAAGGTAAAATAGCCGTATTCCGGTGCAAATGCAGCATTCAAGGTATGGCGTTGGCTCCATTCATTAAGAAAATAAAGCGAATGTACATTTTCCTGAGCATGAAGATTTATCAGCGAAACTAATAGTATAGTTACCGAAAAAATTAACCTTTTCATAAATAATTATATTTATAGTTAGTATTTTGTTTGTTTATTCCATTGAATGAAGCAGCATATAAGCTACTCCATCCAATGATTGTTTAATATTATTTCGGACTAATAGTTATACCTTCCGGAATTCTTACCCTCAATTCAATTTCAACCGTTTGATCCGATTTTAATGGTATCCCGGCCACTGTGCTGTTTTTGCTGGCATTGACCGTAAAATCGAAGGCGTTTAACCTGCCTAATGCTCCCGCTTCAGTTTCCTTGATTCCCAAAGTGATAATACTGGTTTGAGCGCTTCCGTCAATGCCACAAGACCTTATTTTATCTGCAGTATTTAAAGTGATGCCTGATATAATATTATTTGATTCATCCAGCGGAGACATTGTTAGCGTTAAGTCCATTGGTATTTCATTTGCAACTATTGCAACTATATCAATTTCATTTACATATTCAATATAATCTTTTAAATCTTCTTTTAAATCAGAAATTGAATCACGATATTGAATCCTGAAATTTTCGCCAAAATCCAGGGGCACATTTACAGAATATTTCACATTTAATGCGTTTTTAGCTGAATATAAATCTACTTTATGCCTTGTTCCGGTAATTACAGCCGTTGCCTTAATTTCTATTTCATCCGGAATAGTTTTAAGCAAATTAGATAACTCGGGTATAATAACCGGTGTAAATCCGGCTGTAACTCCTTCATTTGTTTTAGCTATCCAGAATTTACTCCAGGTGTAAGCGCCTAAATTCGTAGCTGCAGCAACCGATATGGTGGTTGATATTGAGGCGTTTGGAATAGCGACTCCTTTTCGCTTTGGAATTAAATTCAAATTCAGGTCTATAGGAATTCCCATCGTATTTCCTATTTCAAGCGTGATAACCGGATTTTGAATGTCGAGATTATTGTCGCCGTTTTTCAACGTCTCAGGCATATCTAATTCGATGCTTTCGCTTATTGGATCTATGGCGGTTGAAACCTGCCCTTCAATCACTGAAATCGGCATTGATCCGATTGTAATTTTAGGATTAATAGTAACAGTAGAAAGTTCGTTGGAATTTATCGATGAGCTTTTAATATAAGCCCCTCCTTTCAGATTCACAGTTTCATTCAATACAAAATATCCGTTTGTTAGCGCAATTCCATTCGAACCGAAATCAAACGATTCTAAAGTAAGTATTTTTGTAAATCCCTCACTAACTTTAAATCCACGGTTTAAAATCAACTCGTTATTCATATTCACATCGCCCGTTTTAAACTTCATGGAAGCAGGCAATTTTATAGTATAATTCTGGAAAAATATCGAATCGATGGAAGATGGCAGGTTTTTTACATCAATCTTCAGCGTAATTTGCGCAGGAGTTTTTAACCCAATGGTATATATTTTTTTTACATCGGTCGAAACTAATTCATTTATTTTAATATCAGCGTTCTGACTCGGAATGTCGATTTGAATTTTATTGGTGGTTATGCTTGCATCGCTGACAGTTAACCCGTTTGTCGAAGCTCGAACATTCAGGTTTTTCGTTCCTAAGGATTGGGTTGTACTGAGTTTTGTAGTCGAACCTCCGACTGTTAAATTATTAATGCTGTAATTGATAGCATCGTTGATTGTGATTGATTGATCCACAACTTTTTTATTGAGTTTAACGCCCGCAATTCCGATATTTTTTGTTTGAAATAATTCGGAATAAGGAATTGTCAGCACATTGGTGGTGGTATTTAAACCGGCAAATGGTTTGAACATAAATACCTGTGGTAGATTAACGGTACAGGTACCTCCGGTAAAACTAAAAGGTGAGATTCCCGGATCATCTATTTTTAATTGTAAGGCAGCTCCGTTTTCAAAATTTAAAGAATTAATCACATCTACCTCTAAAGGCAAATCATTTACCACTTCATTAATAGCGCTATTTCCGGTTGAAGGGCTTAATACGATTGGATTTGTAACCATATCCAAATCATCCAAAAGCGGTGTTGCCGATAAATTTACCTGAATACCAACCGTTTTCCCTACAACAGTTGAATTTTCATCCGCCTGACCAATTAAATTATATTTTATACTGTAGGGTACGGTGGCATTATAGTTCAGACTTCCGCTTTGTGGTTCGTTTGACATATCAAGACTCTCAACCACAAAAGAGTAAGTGAAAATATCTGAAGATCCTTCCAGTGGAGAATCTGTGATAATAAATGAACTCCCCTGAATGCTGGTACCGGCACCAATATTATTAGTCAGTTTAAAAGTAGATGGATAATCAATCCTGAAACTTTTAATAGTATCTTTATGAGAAGTAAAGCCCACCGCACTAATTTCCGATTTATTGAAAGTTACTGTTACTCTACTGCTTTTAAAATAGATTTTATTTATTTTCTTTAAAACATTATCAAAAGTAAAATTAATATTCTGGCCAACAGAATTAGTTCCTTCAGCTTCATACGGACCAAAAGTGATTTCGGCAGATTTTGATCTCATCGACGCATTGGATTTGTTAAAACCTTTAATGCCTGAAGGCGCCGTTACAACTATACTCTTTTTGTATGAAGAGTTTACAGCCGGCAAATTTAAGTTACTGGTATTGGCTACCGGAACATTAATTGTCGAATTTAAACTGACAGGATTAAATTGAATAACGGGGAATTTTATATCCGCAACGTTGGTGTTTATCCCGGGAATTGTGATGGCGGATACTGAAACATTAACCGGATTGATAGCGCTTATTTCAACATCAATTGAATCGTTAAGCCGAAGTGAATAAGTACCGTTCTCAGATTTTTTTATAATATCTGCACCCAGGCTATCAATCATTTCCCCTAAAACTATTGGCTTAACTTTGCCTATGGGAATTGATAGGGAATCACCTCCCACTGTAATTTCGGTATTTATTCCATCCGATAAATCATATTCGTCCGACACACAATTTGTCAGAAACAGTGCGAATGACAACAGTAAAATTTGAAAAAATCTCGTTTTTATGAGTTCATTCATAACAATAAATTTTAAGAGATTAAATTAATATTACAAAACACAAATAAATTGTGTTAATTACAATTTTTGATTAATGTTTATATAATGCAACAAGACAAGTATTTGTTTACTTCAATATATGAAAAATATATGAAATTGGCGTAAATTACAAACCAATTTTATACAATTATTTCATTAAAGTATTTGAAAATCAATTAAAAGGTAACTACTCAGCACCCCTAAATTGATGATACAGAATATTTTAAGAATTAGGTGTCAAAAAGGTTTAAAAAAAGTTGCATAATTATTTGCTCATCTCATTGATATTCATTATCTTCGATGCGTGAAAGAGCAGGTTTTAGATATAGATTTGGTATTACAATCCATCAAAGGAAAGATTGATGGATTGACACAACAGCTCGAAGCTGTAACCAAAGAGAATGTAAAGCTAAAGGAAAGAATAGTCTATTTGGAAGATTGCTTAGCGGTTTACGAAACGCCAAAAAACAGTAACAACAGTAGCATTCCTCCGTCAAAAGATTCACTTGCAGCACAGGGGCAAAAGTCTAAACAGTTGCTCGCAACACGTTCTTTAAGAGAAAAATCGGGAAAGCCCAGTGGAGGTCAGGTAGGGCACAAAGGGACAACATTGGAAATGACAAGCGAGCCGGATTCAATAATAGAACATCAGCCATACTTTTGCACACGTTGCGGAAACGATCTTTCCTCAATTGAAGGCACAGTTGTCGAAATACGTCAGGTGTTTGATGTACCAATGCCCATTCGCCCTATTGTAATAGAGCATCATCAAATAAGCAAACAATGTAGCTGTGGTCATTGCTCTCAAACAGATTTTCCAATAGAAGTGCGTTCAAGAGTCTCTTATGGTACAAAAATCCAAGCATTGGTAACATATTTGAATTCCAACCAATACATCCCGTATAAGCGACTTACAGAGGTGTTGCGTGATTGTTTTGGAGTAAATTTAAGTCAAGGAACAATTGACAACATATTACAAGATATGTCCGATAAATCTGTATGGGCTTATAATGAAATTCGTAACAGAGTAGAGCAATCAAGGGTGGTTGGCGCTGATGAAACAGGAGAGAATGTAAATGGAGATTTACATTGGATGTGGGCTTGGCAAACGCCAAACCTGACATACGTTCATAGCGATAAATCACGCGGAAAATTAGCCATAGACAAGCAATTTAAAAATGGATTTCCAAACTCAACCTTAGTTACTGACCGCCATAGTTCCTATTTCAATATGAATGTAGCTGATCATCAGATATGCTTGGCTCACATTTTAAGAGAGTTGAAATTTTTATCAGATTTGGATACCAATCAAAGGTGGTCGTCAGAATTAGCAGAATTAATAAGGGAGGCAATACACAAAAGAAAAACAGAATCGTGGGAGCAAATCGACCGCAATTCAATTTTAGATAGATTCAAAAACTTACTAACAACAAGCACTGATAATCTGAATAAAAAGATTATTGCCTTGATAAAAAGTTTGACAAAATACAAAGAGTTTGTATTTAAGTTCCTTTTCGACCCTGATGTTCCATATGAAAACAATGCTTCCGAAAGAGCAGTCAGAAATCTAAAGGTAAAACAAAAAGTAAGCGGGATGTTCAAGTCTAATGACGGAGCGGACGCATACTGTCGAATTCATTCTATCACGCAAACTGCCAAAAAGAATAATCAAAATCCTTTCTTGGCAATCCTTGCCGTGGCAAATAACTATTGATTTAAATTAGGGGTGCTGAGTAGTTACATTAAAAGATATAAATTTCATTTTAAGTATAATTAACATTGATCGGTTATAAAAATTTCATAATTAAGTCGACGTACAGTTGAATGTTTTACAACATCCATTAAAGCCAATATTCCGTATTTCAAAATTAATATATCTCACTCTGGAAAATTCACTAAAAAACCGAGTCGCTGGCACGGGTAAGCGCAGTAGAAATCCCCCGTCCATTTGGATATGTAGTTAGGTGGCATGTGTATATTGCTGGGAACCAGCGGTCATGCCTGTCGGTAAAATAATTGTCCGCAGGACATAAATATCAATAGATAAAGTATGATGATTATCCGCAAAGTGTACCAATTTATATTCCGGTGCGATGCACCTTTGGTTTTACAGGTTTAACTTATTTCTACAAAGATGATCGGGACTCTGTCCCTTTTATGTGTAGCTAACTTTATATTATTTGCTTAAGGTACAGAGTACCGTTACTATTTGTAGTCCATAACAACCAACTAAATCTAAGGTGCAGCGCACCGGAATATATTATTTGAAGCTTTATGTGTTTTTGCGGATAATCATATAAAGTATCATAAATGTAATTTTTTGTCCGTTAGGACATTCACGAAAGAGAACTTAACAGCCCCCGCCCCTTTCGGGGGCTGAGTAGCTATAAACCGATCAAGGACTTGCCTCTTTTAAAATAAAGTGCGAAAATCACACAATATTTTGCTTTATCCACGCCTCTAAATCATCCTCAATTCCCAATCGTTTTTTCACTCTTTTTCTGCGAATATACATGGTTTCTTTACTCATATTCAACAACACACAAGAATCAGAAATATCAATACCCAATGCGATAAGCACAATAACCATAAGATCGGTTTCGGTCAGCTCCTTGTGTTTTTCTCTCAAATAATCTATCTTGTCATCAAATACACTGTTGGCTTCTTTAATATAATTTTTCCACTCAGCTTTTGTCAATATTACCTGATTCGTCATCGACGCTATAAACCCGGTTTGCTTTTCAGGCTCATAAAAACTTTGCTGCAATTTATTAAAGCGGACAGTCATTTCCATTCTCTGCTGAAGTTTCGACGATAACAATTCTCGTTTTTTCTTATTCTCCAGTTCATTTTCTTTTAATTCGAACTCGGTTTTTTGTTGTTTTATTCTCAGCTCCGTCTGTTTCTTCTTGTTACGAATATTTGTCCGTTGAAACATTAGCAAAACTACAAGTACAAGTATTACCAGAAAGCCAATACCGATAATTACATTTCTATTGGTAATCTTCAACTCCGCATTCTCCCTCTCTTTTTCCGACAGATCGTATTGCTTGTCAATTTTATACAATTGATCCTTGAGTTTTTTCCTGAAAACAGTATCTTGCATTAAATAAGCCTTTTCGATAGCAAAATATGCTTGTTTAAAATCTTTACGGTTTTCATAAACTCCGGCTTTCGCCAACTCATTGAAAATTTCCGATTCCTTATCTCCCTTTTCTTCATTAGCAATTTTCAGGTAGTATATTGCCGAATCCGGCTGGTTGATTCCCGAGTACAGATATGCCAGGAATGAAGCATTGCGCGTGCGCAGATCGGCACAATGTTGAAACCCTGCCAGTAAATTGGCGATAGCTGTTTCTTTATTTTTGCGATTCAGTAATTCACCTTGCGTGGATAAAATATGATAATACAATACCGAATCGTTTATCGCTTTGGATAAGTTCAATGCTTTGTTTGAATAAAACATAGTACTATCAAACGGCCGATCTAATTGAAGCGACATATTGGATAATTCCAGATAAGCAGATACCTGATACTTTTTATTACCGGATAGTTTAAATAAATCCAACGCCTTTTTAAAACTTATATTCGCCTGAGCGTAGTTTTCATTCTGCACATAAAGGTAACCCGAATTAATGGCAACCAAACCTTGAATATTGTAGTCTTTCGTACCTTCCAAAGCCCTCTCTGCCACATTGTATGCCAGCATAGCATTTTCATTATTTCGTAATAACTCCGAAACACAACCTAACATATAATAAGATAGACCGCTGTATGTTTTCAACCCGCTATCTTTATAATAGTCAACAGCAATATTTATCAAACTATCCGAGTGAATATCCATGTAAAGCTTATACTGCGCTTGTGTATAATGTAAACACCATGCGGCATAATCAGCTTTGGATAGTTTCTCGGGATACTCAATTGAGTTTAAGAACTTATAAGCGCTATCAGGATATTCGTTCAGTAAACTTTCGGCTTTCAATATAATGGGATGATCGGTATAAGTTGCACCGCAAGCCGACAGCAATAAAGCAACAATACCCACTATGAATATCTTTCTGTTTTTCATGTGTTTATAATTTATATATCTGCCCCCTAACCCCCTAAAGGGGGAATAATACAGGTACTTTGAGTTTTGTTATTTTATAATCATCTCCTTGTGTGTCCTGATTTTTAATCTCGGTCATGGGGGTTTCATCTGT
>JAJFVH010000101.1 GCA_021371875.1 Bacteroidales bacterium | reverse complement strand
TCTAAATTTAATCAAAATCATCAATAAATAGATTTTAAATTATATTTCGGTCGTGACCGTTGATTTCGTCGTCCTATAAAATGATTTTTGACGGAATCGGAATTCCGTCATCCCATAGAGTTCTCTTATCCGGGATGCCGGAGTTCCGACTCCGGCAACTTCGACGAAATCGGAATTATTTTCCTTACATAACCGTTGGTTCCATTATCCCATAGAATTCCTACCTACATTTAAACGTAACACGTTATTTTGCGGTTAATTAATGTGTCTGCATTAATTAACTATTGGACTTTCCAATAGAGTTTTTTCTCTTCACTGAACTGAAAAACAATAAAATTAGGTGAATTCTATATGGTTTAAAAACATCTATCTAAAAAAATAATTCATATAAACTTTGATGTATCTGATATCTTCCAAACCCTCATAATCAATTACTAAAATCTTTCTCCTGAATAATATTTTTTGTCTCCTTACTTTTTTAAAAAATCAAAGTCATCAAACATCCTCCCCTGGATAAATCAAATTTTACAAACCCAGCTGTTTTTTGTATCTTTGCAGCGCTAAACAAAATAAATATGGGACGAATATTGTCCATTGATTACGGTCAAAAGCGTGTGGGTCTTGCAGTTACCGATCCGCTCCAGATTACAGCCAACGGATTAGATACAGTTGCTGCGCACGAGCTGCTCGATTATCTGCAAAAATATATAGCCCGCGAACCGGTCGAAAAGTTTGTAATCGGTTTGCCCAAACAAATGAACGGTCAGGAATCCGGGTCAATGCAATATATACGTCCGTTTGTAATAAGTTTGCAACGAAAATTCCCCGACATTGAACTTGTTTACGTCGATGAACGTTTCACCTCTGTTTTAGCCCATAAAACCATGTTCGATGCAGGTTTAAAGAAAAAGGACAGGCAAAACAAAGAATTAGTCGATAAAATTTCGGCAACCATTATTTTGCAAAGTTATCTTGAAAACAAATAAATTCAGGCAGTAGTATGTAACAGGGCAGTGGATAACCCCGCTAAGACCGAATGTCGGAGGCTTATATGCAGTCGGTAGCGAAACTATAAACTATTTACTATAAACTAATAATGATTCTTCCTATTTATACTTACGGAACGGCAATATTACGCAAAGTAGCCGAACCGGTTACAAAAGATTACCCAAAGCTCAATGAGCTGATCGAAAATATGTTTGAAACCATGTACCATGCCGATGGAGTAGGATTAGCCGCTCCACAAGTGGGGCTTCCCATCCGTGTATTGGTCATTGATTTATTGCCTTTCAAAGAAGAAGACCCCGAACTTGGAAGCTTTAAAGTGGTTATGATTAACCCCACCATGCTTGAATTCGGCGAAGATAAAGTGGCAGGCGAAGAAGGATGTCTAAGCATACCGGGCATACACGAAACCGTGCTTCGTTCGGAGAACATCAAAATAAAATATTACGACGCGGACTTCAACGAACATATTGAGGAATTTGAAGGCTATAAAGCGCGGGTAATACAACACGAATACGACCATCTCGAAGGAAATCTTTTCACCGATAAGATTTCTCCAATCCGCCGCCAACTGCTGAAATCGAAACTTACAAGTATTGTAAAAGGCAAAACCGGCACAAGTTACAAAATTAAAACTGCATAAAATCAAGTTGAATTGACATTAATCCATTCGAATCATCTGTTTTTTTTCAAACATTCGTAAAAAAACAAGAAAAACTTGCATATTCAAAATTTAGTAGTAATTTTGTATCGTTTTCTGATATCAGTAGCATCCTGCTATTGAAACAAACAATCAACAATTAAATACATTCACAAAAACGTTATTTTCCAAGAAAGGAAAAATTCCCTCTAAAAACGTTTATTCATCATTTTTATGAGTAACTTCAACATTTTGCAACTGAATGCGAAAGAACTGTCCGAGCTTAAGGACATCGCTACTGAATTAGGACTAAAGGTTTCTAATTCTGCTATAAAAGAAACTTTGGTCTACGACATTTTAGACCAGCAAGCCGTTGTTAATGCACAACGCAAAACAAATATTGAAAAACCTGACACCGATCGCAAGAAACGCCTCCGTGTTCCTGTAAAGAAAACCGGTGATCAAAAAGTATTTACTACCGGCAAAGAAACAAACAAACAAGCCCCTAAACCGGAAAACCAACCAGTAAAAACAGAGAAGCCTGAAATTATCGAACCGGCTGTAAAAATTGTCGAAGCTCCGGTACAGAATGCTAAAACTCCATCCCAAAAGAAAAGTGCCAAAGTCAAACAGGCGAAAGTTGCCGAAAAAAAATCGGTCGAAGTGAAAGACGAGACACCAAAAGCAGAAGAACAATCTGTTGTTCCGACCAAAAAATTTGTACTCGAAAGATTGATTGATCCCGAAATGAGTAGCGATGAATCTATTGACGTACCTGAAATTACTCTACTTGAAGAGACCGAAATAACAAGTATAGCAGAACAACCTGCAGAAACACTTGAAAAAGTAAAAACCGTAAACGTTGAACTCCGGCACAACAAGCCCGGAAACATCACCCCCAACACTCCTAACAATCCCATTAATGGCAGTAACGGCAATAACGGTAATAACCGCAATAAATTCCAACAACGAAACGACAAACAGGATAAACAATTCGATTTCGACGGTATACTCGAAGGTACCGGAACGCTCGAAATGATGCAGGATGGTTATGGATTTCTTCGTTCAGCCGACTACAACTACCTGGCTTCACCCGACGATATTTATGTATCGCAATCGCAAATCAAACTTTTCGGGCTGAAAACAGGCGATACGGTAAACGGAGCTATCCGTCCGCCTAAAGAAGGTGAAAAATACTTCCCGCTGATCAAAGTAAATAAAATAAACGGTCGTTCACCCGAATACGTACGCGACCGCGTCCCTTTCGAACATCTTACTCCACTTTTCCCCGATGTAAAATTCAACCTGACTACCGGCAAAAATGATTCTCTTTCGGTTCGGATGGTCGATTTATTTTCGCCAATCGGCAAAGGTCAACGTGGGTTAATTGTAGCACAACCCAAAACCGGTAAAACCGTGTTGTTGAAAGAAATAGCTAATGCTATTGCCGCCAACCATCCCGAAGTGTATATGATAGTACTGCTTATCGACGAACGTCCGGAAGAAGTTACCGATATGGCGCGCAGTGTACGTGCCGAAGTTGTCTCGTCCACCTTCGACGAACCGGCCGAACGTCACGTAAAAGTGGCCAGTATGGTTCATGAAAAAGCAAAACGCATGGTGGAATGTGGCCAGGATGTCGTGATTCTGCTCGACTCCATTACCCGCCTTGCCCGCGCCTACAATACCGTATCGCCCGCTTCGGGTAAAATACTTTCGGGAGGTGTGGATGCCAATGCATTACACAAACCAAAACGTTTCTTCGGAGCAGCCCGTAATATCGAAAATGGTGGCAGTTTGACTATCATAGCAACAGCATTGACCGAAACCGGCTCTAAAATGGACGAAGTAATCTTCGAAGAATTCAAAGGAACGGGTAATATGGAATTGCAACTCGATCGTAAATTATCGAACAAACGCATATTCCCTGCAGTGGATATCATGGCTTCGAGTACACGTCGCGACGACCTGCTGCTCGATCAGGATACGCTGAACCGTATGTGGATTTTACGCCGCCATTTGTCCGATATGAACTCCATCGAAGCCATGGAGTTTCTGAAGGATCGCATGGAACGCACCGAAAACAACGATGAGTTTCTGGTATCGATGAATGCATAAACTTCGATTCATTCTATTTTCCAAATCTTTTAGAGAGTGTTCTGTTCAATCCGGATACTCTCTTTTTTTTTGCACAAATTCAATCCGTATATGCAGTTATTGCCTCATTTTTAGAAAAAAACACTATCTTTGTGCCCGAAAATTGCCTGGTGTTCCATGCAGAAAACAAGTTAATTAACTATTATTCATTAACTTAATAATCAATTTCAAAATTAAATTAAATGAATGTCTTATGAAATTATTAGAAGGAAAAGTAGCCATTGTAACCGGTGCAGCCCGTGGTATTGGTAAAGCCATTGCCCTGAAACTCGCCAGCGAAGGCGCTGACATCGCTTTTACCGATTTAATCATCGACGAAAATGCCCTGAACACACAAAAAGAAATTGAAGCATTGGGCGTAAAAGCCAAAGGATATGCATCAAATGCGGCAAATTTTGAAGAAACTCACACCGTTGTAGAGGAAATTGTAAAAGAATTCGGGCGTGTGGACGTGTTGGTAAACAATGCGGGTATCACCAAAGATGGATTAATGATGCGCATGAGCGAAATGCAATGGGATGCAGTTATCAATGTGAACCTGAAATCCGCATTTAACTTTATACATGCCTGTGCACCTATTATGATGAAACAACGTTCGGGTAGCATTATCAATATGAGCTCTGTGGTAGGTGTTTCGGGAAATGCCGGACAAGCCAACTATTCGGCATCAAAAGCCGGTATGATCGGTCTGGCTAAATCGGTGGCTAAAGAATTCGGTTCGCGTGGCATACGTGCCAACGCTATTGCTCCCGGCTTTATCGAAACTGAAATGACTCATGCGCTTACCGACGAACAACGTGCTAAATGGGCGGAACTGATTCCGTTGCGTCGCGGTGGAAGTCCTGATGAAGTCGCCAAAGTTACCTTATTCCTTGCGTCCGATTTATCAAGCTATGTAAGCGGACAAGTGATCAATGTTTGCGGAGGCATGAATACCTGATTTATTTACCATTTACAATAGATAAATGCTCCGTCCAAAACAAACGGAGCATTTTTTGTGTGTATATTCAATGAGAAAAGCCGTTTTCCTGTAACAGAGAACGGCTTTCTTTTTTTGAGCCTCTTGTCGGATTCGAACCAACGACCCCGAGATTACAAATCACGTGCTCTGGCCAACTGAGCTAAAGAGGCAAGTGGATAAGCCCCCTACATCGCACCGCTACAACCAAATACCCTTGCTGCGGTCAAGCCCTGGGGGAGTTCAATGGGAGCTGGTCGTGTAGGACTTATCCGGCGACAAAAGTACTGCTTTTTCCTGAATTGACAAGGGTTTTCTTAATTTATTTCCCTTGAAATGCTTTAGCCTATTCATTTCCAGAAAACTATTGTAAAAAATATTTTTAGTAATTAAAGAAAATGGTTGAATAATGCCGGATCATTCGTTGCGCAGCATGTTTTCATGTAAAAAAATCGCTAAAACAAAAAATATCAACAAATTATAAAAACATCATTCTCTTTGTGTAATTTATGAATTTAAACCTGTAATTTTGGAGGGTAATATGAAGTTTATAATGACACCCGAAACTCAAAGATTCATACTTGAACATTCGCTTGATGATGTACGGCAATTAGCGCTTCAATCGGCACGTTTCCAACAGGTTGATATGGCTTTAGCCCTTCGGCAGATAACCGGCAGGCAGAAAGTCAGACTAAAAACACCTTTGTTTTACGAACATCCGGACATTTTATATCCCAAGCAACTTTCATTAGAGCAATCTTCGTCTGAATCAACGGCTAAGTATAAATCAACCTGCTGCAAAGGTGGAAGTTTTGCAGACCTGACCGGCGGGTTCGGAATTGATTGCTATTTCATTTCCAAAAACTTTGCTCAAGCATTTTATATTGAGCGAAATACTGAATTATGTGAAATAGCCAGGCATAACTTTGATGTTTTAGGCGCCGAAAACATCCAGGTTCTCAACATGCCATGCGAAGACTTTTTGAAGGAAATGAGTCCGGTTGATTTGATCTATATCGATCCTGCCCGCAGAAATCAGGCAGGAAATAAGATGGTTTTGCTTTCCGATTGCGAACCGAATGTGGCCGAATTATTGCCTTTGTTATTGGCAAAAGGGGAAAATGTGCTGATAAAACTTTCCCCTATGCTTGATATTACCAGGGCTTTAAAAGATTTACCAGCCACGAAAGAAATTCACATTATTTCGGTAGATAACGAATGTAAAGAAATATTATTCCTGACACATGGTAAGGCTGAGCAAAAAATACTGATTAAAACTATCAACTTATTAAAAAATAAGGCTAATCAAGTTTTTGATTTTGATGAACAAGAGGAGAATAAGGCTCAAGTTGATTATACATCCGAATTGCTTCAATATTTATATGAACCTAACAGCTCAGTTATGAAATCGGGAGCGTTTAATCTGGTAGCCGAACGTTTCGGCCTGAAAAAATTACATAAAAACACACATTTATATACTTCCAACGAATTAATACCTGATTTTCCCGGGCGAATATTTTTAATTGAATCGGTTTGCGGAAGTTCGAAACATGAAATCAAAAATTTACGGGTGAATGCCCCCCAGGCAAATATTACGGCAAGAAATTATCCTTTGACAGTGAATGAGTTTCGTAAAAAAACCGGAATACGCGAGGGAGGTGAACTTTATATATTTGCCTGTAAATTAATTAATGATGTAAATGCAATTGTCCAATGCAAAAAAATTCAATAATTTCACACCCTTTTTAAGTCAATAAATACACCTTTATGTCAATAAAATTGACGATTTTTGTCATACAATTATTTACTTATGAAAAGGTCAATCTACATTTTTATTCTTATTCTCTCCGCATTTACCATTTACGCCCAAACACCGGATTTCGCCCTGGTTGGTTTTGGTGAAGGCACGACAGGCGGCGAAGGCGGCACAGAAGTAACCGTAAGCAATTATGGCGATTTAAAAACTTATGCCGAAAGTACGAATAAATATATCATTTACGTAAACAACACCATCCAGAACGGAGCAGATGGAGGAAAAATAAATGTGAAAAGCAATAAATCGATTATTGGCGTAGGCACAAACGGATTTTTATTCGGTGTAGGCTTGAACATTAGCGGGGTATCAAACATTATAGTCCGAAATTTAAAAATATCGATGACCGGCGTTACAACACGAACCGATAAAAGTGGCGTTTACAGTTCGACCGGCGACGAAGGTCGTCCGCAAATACTGACTAATGGCGGAGACTGCATCGGCATTCAGGGAACCAGCTACAATATTTGGATTGATCATTGCGAATTTTTCAGCGAAGATATTAAAACACAAACCAATATCGACTTATATGATGGATTGGTCGATGCCAAAAACACGAGTCATAACATTACCATTTCGTGGAATTATTTCCATGATCATCACAAAGTGAATTTAGTTGGTTCGTCCGATACCGATATTGACGACCGGAAAATGACTTTTCATCACAACTATTATGAGAATGTGGGAAGCCGCTTGCCACTTTATCGGGGAGGAACAGCCCATGTTTTCAACAACTACTACATCAATGCAAGTTCGGCGGTAAATACGCGTATGGGCGCCTGCGTTTATGTGGAAAGAAACTACTTCGAAAATGTTTCGAAAAATGTGGAATCGAGTGATGGCAAGGGATATGCAACATTAATCGATAATATATTTTCAAAAACGCCCACGGTAAATGCATGTTCGAGTTTCACCCCCTCTTACAATTATAACAACGTTTTACACAACGCTGCGGAAGTAAAGGAGATTGTAAAAACCTGGGCAGGCGTTGGCAAAATAAATACTCCCCCCAATGCAGTGGATGAAACTTCAGAAAATAAACTGCAAATCATTCAAAATTTAACATCAATTCAAATAATAAGCAACGAACAACTTGATTTGAGTCTTTTCAATCCATCCGGACAATTGATCAATAAAATTTCAGGCAACTCCATGCCAATAGATGAACTAAGTTCCGGTATTTATTTCCTACATATAAAAAACGACCAAACAATTAATCAAACAACAAAATTTATAGTAGCCCCCTAAATCCCTCTCGCCACTTAGCGAGAGGACTTTTTACAAGTTACAAGTTAGTTAGTTATAATGACTATCCGCAAAGCGACCTGAATAGTTATGCCGTAGGCATATAATATCGGTAGAAAGACATTTTCACACACATATAACACCCCGTACGGGGTGCAACAAACGAGGGTGGGCGAATAATTCTACCGATATTAAAT
>JAJFVH010000081.1 GCA_021371875.1 Bacteroidales bacterium | reverse complement strand
AATTAACTGAACCTAAAGGCTTAACTATATCAGAGATAATTTTTTGTTCATTTTATCTGTTCATATCTATCTAAGATACTTTTGTAAATATTGTATTTTTTTACCGGCATTTTTATTCAAACAGATAATTGAACACATTGTAGGATTTATAATGTTTTTTTGATGAGAGATGCTGAATTTACTGTTGTAGTTTTTGCTTACATAATAGAACATATTACTGCATCGGAGGAAAGCGACAATTTGATTGCCGGGATTGATCCATTGACAGCAGGTAATATTAAACCGGTTGTAGGATACAACCGATACGGAGTAAATATATAAAGCTGCCATTCAATAGAATCAATTTCTTTTGAATGGTGGTTTTTTTGCATATATAAAGTGAGCAAATCAGGAGTTTGGAGTGCATCTTTTCTTTCTTTCTTTCTTTCTTTCTTATTTGTATAAATGAACGTGAGTTCGAGATAAAAGAAAAGAATTAATAATATAAATGTCAGGATATTACGGTGCTATGCACCTGAAAAACTAAGAATCCGTATACCATTTCTACAAATAGAACGGGACTCTGTCCCTAGTAAAGGTGCAGAGCACCGAACTATTTGTAGAAAATTATAGACAATCACAATAACAAAGGTGCAGAGCACCGCAATATAATCTTTATAATGCATTGAAAATCAATAAAAAAGAAATATTTTAGATTATTGCTTATATCGAACTCACGTTAAATGAATTAATTTTACTTTGACAGATTAGAAATTTATAGAACTATCACATCCCTACGGGATTTTCTATGTAGGAATTGTACTTATTTTTTACCAATGTCAAACCTCTATGAGATTAAAAAAGTGCCGTAGGCATGAGCATATTGGTAAAAACAAGAAGACAAATAGTCCTTAAAGTCCCGAAGGGACGACATATAATTAATGTGTCAAAGAATTAATTGTAACTAAATTGATGAACTGGTATTTACTATATACAGCTTCGCGGGCGGAGAAACAAGTGGAACAACGGCTTAAAATTGAGGGTGTAGAAGTTTTTTTACCCATGCATTTGACTCCCCGTAAGTGGTCGGACAGGGTAAAGATGGTCGAGGTTCCGTTGTTTACTTCTTATATTTTTGTACGAACAATTGATGAGGTTTTGCGTTCTTTAGTTAGAATTAACGGCGTTTCACGCATTGTGTATTATAACGGCAGTCCGGCAATAGTCCGGCAAAAGGAAATAGATAATATCATTGAATTCTTGGAAAAGGCAAAAGGCAGGGAATGTGAATTTATTGAAAACGAAGAAGTAAGGATTGCTTGCGGACCCATGAAAGATGTAAAGGGAAAAGTGAAAAAAGTATCCGGCAATAAACTGGTATTGTATTTGCAACAAATAGGCATTACCGTGAGAATTAAAACGGATCAGGTGGTGAGAACCCCCTAAGATTTGTCTATCGTTGGCAAGCTCAAATGGAGAAAGAGAGTGATTTTGCAAAAGAGTTTTTAAGGGCTAAAAGAAAAAGTTATATTTCCGCAATTTATCCCGCGTACCGTAAAGGATATGTTACAAGCGCCGGATGAATTTTGAGTCTTAAATTCAGTTATTTAGCTATCACAACATGTGACTGGCGGGGCTTTGCCATGGTAAGGCGAAAGTATTATTAAACCTTTCAGATTTCAAAAATTCCACAGGTTTGGAAGTATAAAAGTCCGGAATCGACTATATTGTATTAGTATTTCATTCAAACATAAAATCAAAATTAATACTCAAGATATGAAAATTACTGCGCCCCGAATTGTTTTAATTATTACGACTGTAATATTACTTACAGGCTGTAATACCTATAAAAATGTAACCTATTTGCAGGATGCAGGCCATACGGCAAATATGCAGGATTCGGCAATGGCTCCCATACCGGAAGCTACGCTTAAAGTAGGCGATTTGCTTATTATCACGGTGAATGCCACCACACCCGAAGCGGCTATGCCTTTTAACCTGCCTTTAGTTCCCACCTTGGGTATGAATAACTACGACCCAAGCAGATCGACTATCTCGAATTACAGCGGCGGATTACAGAATTACCTGGTGGATAACAAGGGAGATATTGTTTTTCCTACCATAGGTAAATTACATGTACTGGGTATGACCAAAGATGCTTTATCGCAAATAATCAAAGAGAAAATTTATCCCCGTTATATCAAGGAAGAACCGATCGTATCGATACGTTATGCCAATTTCAGTATTTCAATATTAGGCGAAGTGGCACGTCCGAACACTTATGTTATCAACAACGAAAAAATTTCCATCCTCGAAGCCATAGCTACTGCCGGCGACCTGACTATTTACGGACAACGAAATAATATATTACTCATCAGACAGGGTATTAACGGACGCGAAAGCATTCGCATTGATTTGCGCGATAAAAATCTGATCAATTCTCCTTATTTCTATCTGCAGCAAAACGATGTGCTTTATGTGCAGCCCAACAATCCGAGATCCAGGTCGTCCGCTTTAAGCAGCGCCGAAACTTTGTCGGTATCGTTGGTGGGTACGCTTATTTCGCTGACATCGCTAATTGTTACGATAACCAAGTAGTAAGAGAATGGCCCCCTAAATCCAGACCTCACCCCCAACCCCTCTTCCTTGAGGAGAGGGAAAAAGAGAGGGAACTTGAAAACCCTATTAACAAAAAAACATAATAATAACAACGACTTAATTTCAAAATCATTCAATACCTGTAATTTGTGTGAAAATTCGTGTAGTTAGTGCTTTATTAATTCGTATAAATTCGTAATTCTATGGAATACAACTTTGATCAATTCGAAAACGACGTTCAGGAAAAACCTGTCAATTGGAGGGAACTTTACGAAAAATACATCGTTTACTGGAAATGGATATTAGCTTCCGTTATTGTAGCGTTGGTGCTCGGATTTTTTTATTCGCGTACCCAAAGCAATGTTTACGAATTAAATACCAATATATTGGTTGTCGACCAGTCGAAAAGCGGAGGCATGAATGAAGTGTCGATGCTGAAGCAGTTGGATATATTTGGTAGCGGTAGTTCGCTCTCGATGGTGAACAACGAAAACGAGGTGATTAAATCCACCGCTTTGATGAAAAGGGTGGTGAATGAACTCGAACTGCATACCAACTATACAAGTACCAGTTTCCTGAAAAAAATCGATTTATATACCGATGCGCCTTATTATGTGCGTATGGACAGTATGTCGTTGGTGCATCTTCAAAGCGCATTGGTTTTGGACATTGAACCCATAGATGGCGGGTTATCCATCAAAGGCAGCTATAAGGATACAACTTTCCGTCAAAAGATAAAACAACTGCCCGCCTTGCTTAATACTCCGGCAGGGGTTATCAGCATTTCGTTGCGACAAGGTAAAACCCTGCCCGGCGAAGAGATTCTGGTTACCATCAGCAATCCATCAAGCGTAGCCCGCTATCTTGCCACGAGTGCGCTGGCTACCGAAGTAACCAAACAGGTGGATGTGATAAATCTTACTATAAAAGTCAGTAACGTTCAGAAAGGGAAAGACATTTTAAATACCCTGACCGATATTTATAACCAGGATGCTATCGAACAGATTAACCGCTCGGCCAATAATACCGCCGAATTTATCGATAGCCGTCTCAAATTACTTTCGGGCGAGTTAAGCGAAGTGGAAAGCAATGTGGAAAACTACAAACAGGAAAACCAACTGACGAATATTAATACGGATGCGGAATTGTATTTGAAACGCAATGATGAATTCGACCAGAAGCGCATCACGGTGGAAACGCAGATAAGCCTGATAAAGTTTATCGAAGATTTTATCAATAAACCGGCTAACCGTTACGCGCTGATTCCTAACTTAGGATTGACCGACGTGGGTTTGGTGGCTGTTATTCAGAAATACAATGAATTGCTGATGACCCGCGAAAGAGTAGCGGATGGCTCATCGGAAGAAAACCCGACGCTCAGGAATTTGAACCAACAAATCCTGTCTTCCCGCAAAGCCATACAGGTAAGTATTGCCAACAGCCGCAAGGGTTTGGAAATCAGTAAACGTGAACTCGACCAGCAAAACCGGATGGCAGTTTCCAAAATACGCGATTTGCCACGCCAGGAACGGGAGTTTATCGAAATAAAACGCCAGCAACAGGTCAAAGAATCTCTTTATCTCTTCCTGCTTCAGAAACGCGAGGAAGCATCGCTGACCATGGCGGTAACCGTACCCAAGGCAAGGATACTGAATACTCCCGATGATGCTGCCCAGGTAGGTCCGCGTACTAAAATTATCATGGCGATTTTCTTTATACTGGGCCTGGCTTTTCCTTTGTTGATTGTCTTTATCAAGGATATGATCAATACTTCCGTTACAAGCCGCGCACAGATAGAGAAACTGACCGATGTGCCTATTTTATCGGAATTAGGGCATAATGCAACGGGTGAAATAATTATCAACCATGCCTCAAATACCGACACGAATGCCGAACTGTTCCGTTTGTTGCGAACCAAATTGCAGTTTATACTCGATCCTACCCAGAAAGTTATTCTGGTTACTTCCACCGAACCGGGTGAAGGAAAATCGTATTTAAGCATCAACCTGGCTATCAGCCTTTCGATGGCCGGTAAAAAAGCAATCATATTGGGGTTGGATTTACGCAAACCGCAGTTGAAAAAACATTTTAAATTAGAAGATGAAGCGTTGGGTTTGTCGACTTATCTTTCGGGACATGAAACCGATTATAAAAAACTGATCCAGCGGGTACACGTAAGCGATTACCCTACACTCGATATTCTGACGGCCGGGGTGATTCCTCCCAATCCCAACGAACTGTTGATGAACGAACGGCTCGATTTGCTGATTGCAGCCTTGCGTAAAGAATATGATTATATAATCATTGATACTGCTCCGGTGGGTGCGGTTTCGGATACTTTCCTCATCGACCGTGTAGCGGATATCAGCCTGTATATATGCCGTATGGATTATTCCGATAAACGTAACCTTGACTTCCTGAATCATGTGAAAGCCGAAAAAACGCTGAAACGCCCGTATCTGGTGATTAATGATTTGAATATGGAATCGAAATATTATTATCATCGCGGTTATAGCTTCGGTTATGGGAATTATTACGGGCATCACAAGAAAGAAGAGAAGAAGAAATAATTCACTTACGCTATTTTGAGTAAGTCTCACAGGGTAAGCCAGTGAAATTATAAAAAAGGTACACGGTGTAACACAGAGTAAACACAGAGTAACACGGTGAAACTAAAAAAAATTACACAGTGTAACACAGAGTAAACACAGTGTAACACGGTAAAACTAAAAAAGGTACACAGTGTAACACGGTGAAACTAAAAAAGGTACACGGTGTAACACAGAGTAAACACAGAGTAACACGGTGAAACTAAAAAAAATTACACAGTGTAACACAGAGTAAACATAGTGTAACACGGTGAAACTAAAAAAGGTACACAGTGTAACACGGTGAAACTAAAAAAAGGTACACGGTGTAACACAGGGTAAACACAGGGTAACACGGTGAAACTAAAAAAAGGGACACAGAGTAACACAGTGAAAAACTAAGTAACACAGTGAAATATAAAAAACATGGAAAGA
>JAJFVH010000021.1 GCA_021371875.1 Bacteroidales bacterium | reverse complement strand
GCAAAGCGACCTGAATAGTTATGCCGTAGGCATATAATATCGGTAGAAAGACATTTTCACACACATATAACACCCCGTACGGGGTGCAACAAACGAGGGTGGGCGAATAATTCTACCGATATTAAATCCCTAACGGGATTGTAGGTCGGAATACGGATAATCATTAATATAAAAATGGCTAAAGAATGGATTTTAAACAGTGCGATGAATCGCTTCCAACTTAATTTCAAAAGAAATGTTGGACCAACCTCTGAATCAATCAGAAAATGTGCCCCGAAAACACTTGAAGAATGGCGAGAATATTATTTTAATCATGTTAAGTCTAAAGAACACATCGAAGATTTAGGGAAAAAACTTTACGTGAAAATTACAGAAGTAATTCAATCAGAAGTAGCAGATGTAACCGAACAAGATTGTGTGGATTATATGATGTAGCTTGTGATTGATCGTACATTTGACGGTTATACCACTGAAATACAAACCATTTACGGCCAATTACAAAAAATACTGGACGTTAGGATTCAACCTGCCCCTGATGAGTGGGACAGGTTATTCAACGTTGACTTTTTTATACAAGTTGGAGAAAAGTATATCGGACTTCAAATCAAGCCGGTAAACAACGGTATACAATTGCCGGAGATTTTCAAAGAATATGGCTTGCAAGCTGAAACTCACAAAAAATTTGCTGAAGTATTTGGAGGTAAAGTTTTCTATTTGTTTTCTGCAAAAGTTGGCGAAAAAAAAGAAATCCAGAATAAAGAAGTGATAGACGAAATCAAACAAGAAATTATCCGACTTAAAGCATAATAAAAAGCATACCCCGCCAGCAAAAGCTTGATTGCTTTCTTACATCTCAATCAAAGCATAAATAATAATGCCTGCCACACTTAATCCGAGAACTAAATTGGGGATTACCACAGGTATTTCGCCTGAATTTTCCAACGAAGATGGCTGTAATTTTTTCAAAGCAAAATAAACTATCAAAGCTGCCATAACGCCAACCACCATTCCGCCCAAAATATCAAAAGGGTAGTGAACTCCAAGATAAATGCGTGAATAAGAAACGATTGCCGCCCAAATAAAAACGAATGCCGTGTAGGTTTTTTGTTTAAAAACCAAAGAGCTTAACAAGGCAAAGCCGAAACTATTAGCCGCATGCGACGAAACAAAACCGTATTTACCGCCCGTGTAACCGTTTACAATGTGAATCATCCCTTCAAGTGCCGGATTTCGCGAAGGACGTAAACGCTGAACAGCTTCTTTTATAATGCCTGATGCAACCTGGTCGGCTATAACAATACATAAAACCAACGAAAGGATGACCCAGATTGCATCCTTTTTTTTATGGCTTATTATTATCAGATACAGCACTGAAACATAAAAAGGAATCCACACGAAAATCTGACTAAAAGTGTACATAAGTTCATCGAAAAATGAATTATGTAACCCGTTCACGAACAAAAGAAGTTCAGTGTCGAGCGAATTAATCGTGTTTAGAAAGTCCATTATTTATGGTTTAAATAAAGCAAAAAATATCACAGTAACATTTCGGAAATATCGTTTATATTCTCTCAATGTTTTCATCTTCCACCCAGCCGATATTTCCGTTACCAAGCACAATTTCAGCCCACTTGCCCAACGAACTCTTCACCTTCACTTTCGTACCTTCATGCAACTGAAATAAATCCGTGCCGCTTTTATCCGGCGATCCCTTCACGATGACGGCTCCCGACATGATTATGGCATCGGTATGATGGACCATCTGGTTTTTACGAATGCCTGCAAAAAACATGGTCAGTACAGTCAGACATAAAAGTACCACGGCGATATAAAAAGATGTTTTTCGGTGTGCCACAGAATAACCAAATACAAAAGAAAGCGACGCCACAATCATCAAAATCAAAGAGATAACGCTTACCACATACCACTGATTCGATGTAAAAAGTTTCATCAATAAATCAATCCAGCGCATAACGAAAAACGGCGGCGCCTGTACTACATTGTCAACAACCTTTTGTTGTGCCATTTCCAGATTCACACGCGCATCCTGATAATTTGGTTTTAAGCGCAAAGAACGTTCATAATTAAGAATGGCATGCCCGATTTCGCCCGATTTATAATAAGCGTTACCCAAATTATAGTACAATTCAGGAGCAACAACCTTTGCAGCAATTATATTCTCGTATTCTTCGGCAGCGGCTTTATAATCGCCTTTCGCATACAAATCGTTGGCATGTTTCACCACATCGGTTTGTGCAAAAACCGAAACGGCAAAACTTAACATGACAGAAAATATAAATATAATTCTTTTCATTTTGATAGAAATTACGATTTCTTGATAATACTTTCTAAATTACTTATTGCCTGAATGGTTTCGGCATACAGGTTACCCATTTCCTGTTGACCTGAATTCGGTGCGTAACGTGCAAACTCACAGGTATTCAGTATATCAATAAATTGCTTGATGGCATCAGATTGTACTCCTTTGATACTCAACTCGGTTTCGACTCTTTCCTTAGTTAGCAGTGCAGCCGGTATTGCCAATTTATCGCTTAAGTAATTCCACACAGCTTTCAGTACTTCTTCGTAGAATTGATCTTTCTTGCCTTCTCCCAATAATTTTTGAGCCAGTTTTAGCCGCTTTTGAGCCAGTTTATTGGCTTTTTTATTTTTCACAAATTCAATATTGGCATTTTCCTGCGTTTGTTTTCTGAAAACCAGGAATAAAACACAGGCAACTACAAGCGGAATAATATATAACAACCAACCTGTCAAAGTTCCGAAAATCGGTTCGGTTTCTTTGGATAATCTAAATGAATGGGTTTCGATAAAGCGAATATCTTTACCTAATTGTTTAACATCCTCTTTGCTTACATAAGCACCAACCACAGCGTTATCGCCGCCTTCACCTTTCATAACCACAAGTCTATAACCCTGCGTACGCAATATTTTATAGGTCTTATCCAGTATATCAAAATAAGTTAACTCGGCAGCAGGAATATCAAAATTACCGGCATGGCGGGGAATAAACATATATTCTATGGTTTTTGTACCCGAAACTCCTGAAGTTGTGGTTTTGAAATTATTGTTTACTTTCGGATCGTACAACTCAAATCCATCAGGAAATTTAATTTCGGGATTTTTTATCAACTTCATATTTCCATTCCCTGAAATATTCACCTTGATAGTAACAGCCTCATTCTCTTTAACTCGTCCAGATGAAATTGTAGAACTCATTGAAAAATGTCCAACGGTTCCACTATAACCGGCCGGTTTGTTTCCGGGTAAGGCGTGTACGGTAATTTTAGAAGCCGGAGCAACTAAATTTTTTGAAACATTGGTATACGAATCAAAAAAATCATCAAAAATGCTGCGAACCTGGGTTTTATTCTGCACGCGGATGACAGCCTCAAAATTAGCCTTATCAATCATAATTTCACCCGTACGTTGCGGATAAAGTAAAACCTGATACAAAACTATGGTTCCATAATTCTTACCGTTAAAATTTTCGTACGAAAGTTGTTTATTTTGATTCTGATCCAGCTCCTGTTTCATAAATCCATTAAAATCAGGCATCTTCATATTATTCATTCCTACAACATCAACCAAAGTGTACAGCTTATAGCTTACAAGTATGGGTTCCTGTTCATAAACATCGGTCCTTGATACACTGGTGCGGATAAAAATATTCTCGTTTGAAATTGATTGTGAAGATGAGGTTGAACCCGACTGCGAACCTTGAGAAGATTTTGAAGCCGAATTATCATCTTCGGGTAAAACTTTTATCGATAATCCATTGGATGTATATTTCTGTCCATCAACAACGATGCTTGCCGGCGGAAAAGAATAAGTACCGGTTTTCAAACCCTGTAAAGTGTAAGTGTACGAAATTGAAACAGAGGATGAAGTTTTCCCGTTAATAATCTGATAACTTGAACTTCTCGATTCAAAAGGGCCGGCCAGAATTTCAAAATTATTGAATTCAGGCGCACGTAAATCTTTCCCCGAAGCGTTCACTGTATAGACCAATTGAAAAGGCTTATTCAGAATTACGGTAGATGGTGCGGAAGCAGTAAATCGGACAGGCTCATCAGCGCGTACACCCAATGTGGCAACCAACAATAATGCCAATAATAATATCTTGTGTTTCATATATTTATAAAACTTATATTGTTCAGTATCTTCAAACTTTCAAACCTGAAACTATACAACTTCAACAGCCCTGATTTACCAATCTTTTTCCGCGCTTCTTTTTCCCCGTACCTGTTGTTTTTTAGCTTTGTCGAGGGCATTCTTCTCGTCCTGCATCAAGGCATCCAATATTTGCTGGGCATTCTCCTTCGACATTTGCGATTTGGGTTGCTGAGGTTGTTGTTGCTGGTCTTGTTTTTGCTGATCTTCTTTCTGTTGATCTTTATTTTTATCGTCTTTATTTTTGTTTTTATCTTGCTGTTGTTTTTTCAGAAGCGCCTGTGCATAAGCCAGGTTATAGCGTGTTTCGTTATCGTTGGGGTTGACTTTTAATGCCATTTTATAGGCATCTATACTTTCTTCTATTTTTTTATCGGTCAATAAAGCATTTCCGGCATTGTGAAACGAAGCGGCAAGTTTTGGTTTTTCGTTCGGTTTTAATGCAATGGCGTTCTTATATTGTTCCAAGGCATCGGCATACTTTCCTTGCTTAAATAAAGCATTGCCAAGATTATAATTTGCTTCGAACGATTTTGGATTTTTCAGCAGACCTTTCCGGTAGGCAACCTCAGCATCAGTGTATTTCTCCGATTTATATAATTTATTCCCCGCCCTTACATCAAAGCTTTCCTGTTGAGCTGCAACAGTAAAACACATCAACAAAGCCAACGATATTATTAAACTAAACTTCTTCATTATTATTTTTTGTAAGTCCCCGAATTTAAAATTATTTCTATTCTTCAAAATCACTTTTTACAATCTTATACCTTTTTTACGAACCTTTCTTTTAGATTGAATATTTTCAATCTGCCTAATCTTTTATTTCTTCGGTCGAATATAAATGTGTCGACTACCAAAAGCAACAATGCAAACACTGCAAATGATTGAAATTGTTCGTTATAGTCCGAAAAAACCTGTGTTTTAATATCCGATTTTGCTATTTTATCAAGATTTTTTGAAATGATTTTGTAAGCAGCATTGGTATTATCGGCTCTCACGTAATTCCCACCTCCGGCAATAGCAATATTTTTACACATTTCTTCGTTCAGTTTCGACACCACCACGTTTCCGTCTTTGTCTTTCCAAAAACTCATGGTTCCTTCTACCGGAATTGGTGCGCCATCAGGTTTTCCCATTCCGATTACATTCAGGACGATTCCGTTATTCAGTGCAAGTTTTGCAGCTCCAACGGCATCGTCCTCGTGGTTTTCACCATCAGTAATCAGGATAATTGTTCTGCCTGCTTCGCTCTTTTCGCCGAACGATTTGATACAAAGATCAATAGCACTTCCGATGGCGGTTCCCTGGCGTGGAACTAATTTGGGCGAGATGGAGGAAAGAAACATTTTTGCAGATACATAATCAACCGTAATGGGCAATTGTGTATAAGCATCTCCGGCAAAAACTACCAATCCCACTTTATCATTGGTCATGTCGTCGACAAGTTTTGATAAAACCTGCTTAGCCTTTTCCAGCCGGTTAGGTTGTATATCCTGAGCCATCATCGAATTCGAAACGTCCAGGGCTATCATTACTTCAATACCCTGGCGTTTTTCTTTTTCCATTTTAGTCCCAAACTGAGGTTGAGCTAAAACAATTATTACCAAAACGATGGCTATAAGTTGAATATAAAACTTCACTTGCGGACGGACAACCGAAACATTCGGCATTAATTCCGCCAGCAAATCAGGGTTACCGAATTGTTTGATTCTACGGCGTTTCTGAATGGTTGTATATACGAATACTCCAATTAATACAGGTATCAACAGGAGTAAAAATAAATATTCCGGATGGGCAAATCTAAACATTGTTTTGTGCTTATGTAAAAAATAAATTCACTGTCGAAACCGTTTCCGGTTTCAATTTTTTAAGGTATTCGGCGCAGAACGGTATTGCGCAATAAAACTTCAGCCATTAAAAGCAAAAATGCTGCTAATGCAAAAACATAAAACTCCTCATTTTTTTTATTATACTCACGGACATTGATTTTGGTCTTTTCCATCTGATCAATTTCCTGATAGATATTCCTGAGTTTAGTATTGTCTGTGGCTCTGAAATAATGTCCACCTGTCATGGCGGCAATTTCCTTCAAAGATTTTTCATCGAATTCCGAATCCATGAGTTGGTACTGTAAGCCCATGGGTGTTTGCACGGGAATATTTACTTTTCCATACGAGCCGACACCGATAGCGTAAATCCTGATACCAAAACTTTTTGCTATCTCGGCGGCAGTTATCGGGGCAATATCACCCCGGTTGTTCGAGCCATCAGTAAGCAAAATAATAACTTTCGATTTTGCCTTGCTATCTTTGATCCGGTTCACCGCATTTGCCAGGCCCAGCCCTATTGCCGTACCATCTTCTATTAGCCCGTAATTTACTCCCTTAAATAAATTAATTAATACGGCATGATCGGTAGTCAAAGGACATTGGGTAAAACTTTCGCCGGCAAAAACCACTAAGCCGATATTATCATTAGGTCGGGAAAGAATGAATTCGGTAGCCACATCTTTCGAAGCCGCTAACCGGTTTGGTTTTAAATCTTCAGCCATCATGGTTCCCGAAATATCAAGCGTCATCATGATATCTATTCCTTCGGTACTTTCGGTTCGCCACGAGTTTGAGGCTTGTGGGCGAGCCAAAGCAATGACAATAAGCACTATTGCCAACGATCGCAATATAAAGGGAATATGGAGTAATTTTACTTTTGAACTCTTATGCGGCATTTGAAGATTACGGTGTGACGATATCTGCAAACTTGCATCCGATTTATGCATCTCCTTTATGTACCAAAATACAATGGGAATAAGCAACAAAAGTAAAAATAAATATTCCGGATTTTTAAATGTCATCTTAATTAATATAAACTATAATAAATTCAATTTTTTCGATTAACAAAATTAATCGAATTAATTTAATCGATCGGTTGTATCTTCCTTCCCCTCTTCCAAAGGTTTCGCATCCTCAATTTTTGTCTGATTTACAAATGAATAGGCATTATTAAGACTCAATTCATGTTCGTCGGTAGCCGGATTCCATTTGGCAAACTTCACCAGATCAGCTAAACGAAGAATCTGCAATAATGCCAGATAAGCCGGTTTTGTCTCAAACTTCAAATGATTCAGATGTTCAAGAATCTCTTCCGAAGTCATTTCCATGCATGGAATATCGAAAGTCCTTTCAATATATTCACGAATTACGTCCGTCAATTCGGTATGATATTCCTTTGAACGGTTTTGTTGCCATAACTTTTGTTGCTTAATCTTATCGAGCTTCGCAATGGCCACTTCATAAGGAGGCAAAACCGGCGCCGGCGTCGAAGCCGTAAAAACCGGTTTCTTCTGGATAAGCCTGCGTATAATAAAAAATAAAACAAAAAGAATGGTGATAATTGCCAAAACGATCAATGCCTTTTTCAAAACACCTATCCAGTAAAACTTAGGAGTAAACACCTGTTTTATATCGGCTATCTGATTCGAAGTCGTGTCTATTTGAAAGGGTTGAACCACTTTGAGTGAAAGAGATTTCGACCAAACAGTGTCACCGTTCTGAACAAACGGGTAAGGTGGAATATAAAGCAACGAATCCTCAAACGCAGTAACCGTGTAACTTTGAGTTACGAGCAGATGACCATCGGGAGAAGTAACTGTATCTGACTTTAGCGGTTCAACAATTTCCAAACCACCGACAATGGTATCTGAAAACAATGGACTTATAACTTTCTGGTTCGGTTGTTGCGAAATCTCGAACGATAGTTTTGTCTGACTACCTATCCACATCATGGTAGAATCGATACGCGCAGTTACTGTAATATTTTGCGCGAACAGATCAACAAAAAAAGAACTTGCAAATATGAAACAATAAATAAGTATCTTTCTCATAAAAGTTTAATTTTCAACCTTGCAATTTATAAAACGTCAATTGTAGACCTGCCTGCCACAGGCAAGCTGTAAATGTATAAATTGTGAATATTCTCAGGCTCTCATTTTAAATAATTTCATCAAAGCACGTACGTAATCTTCCGAAGTACTCATCGACACCGAATCGACACCGGATTTTGTAAAAACCTTTTGAAGAACCAACTGATTTTCACCCCAACTGTGTTTGTAAGTTGTTCGTAATCGTTTGTCCGAAGTATCGACCCAAATACGTTTGCCTGTCTCAGCATCTTTCAGTTTAACGAGTCCGACATCGGGCAATTCGGTTTCACGAACATCGTACACCTGCAAGGCAACCACATCATGTTTACGGTTGGCTATCATGAGTTCCTTATCAAAATTGGTATCGATAAAGTCGGAAATAATAAAAGCCGTGGAGCTTTTTTTGATAGCGTTAGTAAAATAACGAAGTGCGGCGGCAATGTTAGTTTGATTACTTTCCGGCTTAAAATCAATCAGTTCCCGTATAATCTGTAGAACGTGTTTTTTTCCTTTTTTCGGGGGAATAAACTTTTCAATTTTATCCGAGAAAAAAATCACACCAATTTTATCGTTATTCTGAATGGTCGAAAAAGCAAGCGTAGCTGCCACTTCGGTAAAAATATCGCGTTTCATTTGCGATACTGTTCCGAAATCCCGGCTTCCCGACACATCAATAAGCAAAACCACCGTCAGTTCACGCTCTTCCTCGAAAATTTTGATATACGGATGGCCAAACCGGGCAGTTACATTCCAATCGATCGAACGGATATCGTCACCATACTGATACTCACGCACTTCGGCAAAAGTCATACCCCTCCCTTTGAAGGCTGAATGATATTCGCCTGCAAAGATATTTTTAGATAAACCACGCGTTTTTATCTCAATTTTCCGTACTTTCTTAATTAATTCACTCGTTTCCATAAATTTAACCCCTAAAGGTTAGCTCCCTAAATCCCCTGAAAGGGGGCTTTTAAGAGTAACTCTAAAATGTTAATTGCGTAAAAAAACTATTCTATAAGTCCCCTTTCGGGGGATTTAGGGGGCTTATTTAAGGCACTTCAACTGTATTCAAAATTTCGGTAATAATTTCTTCCGTCGTCATGTTGTTTGCCTCAGCTTCGTAGCTCAAACCGATGCGGTGACGCATTACATCATAGCATACGGCACGGATATCTTCGGGGATAACGTAACCGCGACGTTTGATAAATGCATAAGCGCGCGCAGCTAAAGCCAGATTGATGGAAGCACGGGGTGAAGCTCCGAAAGCAATCATTTCTTTCAGCGAATCGAGCCCGTAATCTTGCGGATAACGTGTGGCAAAAACAATGTCAACAATGTAACGTTCAATTTTCTCGTCGATATAAACCTGACGAACAATATCGCGGGCTTCGATAATATCCTTTGGAGAAAGAACTGGCGTAACTTTAGGTTTTTCTTTTGCCAGATTCTGGCGGATAATTAATTTTTCTTCTTCCTTTTTTGGATAGTTTATAACGACCTTGAGCATAAAACGGTCGACCTGAGCCTCAGGAAGCGGATAAGTGCCTTCTTGTTCGATAGGATTTTGTGTTGCTAAAACCAAGAAAGGTTCCTGCAATTTGTAGGTGTTTTCACCAATTGTTATCTGGCGTTCCTGCATAGCTTCGAGCAAAGCGCTCTGTACTTTTGCCGGTGCACGGTTTATTTCATCCGCCAACACTAAATTTGCAAAGATCGGTCCTTTTCTAATGCTGAACTCTTCTTTTTTCTGGCTGTAGATCATTGTACCGATAACATCGGCAGGCAATAAATCGGGAGTAAACTGTATGCGACTGAAATCACATTTTATCAAATCTGACAATGTTCTTATTGCCAGCGTTTTAGCCAAGCCTGGAACTCCTTCGAGCAGAATATGGCCATCGGACAATAAACCGATCAATAATGATTCTACTAAATGTTTTTGACCGATAATTACCTTGTCCATTCCCATGACCAGAGCATCTACAAATGAACTTTGTTTCTCGATTCTTTCGTTAAGTTCTCTAATATCAACTGATTGATCCATATATAATACTTTAAATTTTGTATGTGAATTTGCAGAACAAATATAGTGTTATTTAAGGCGCTAATTCTTTGATTTAATATCTATTAACCTGAATTTAGAATAATAATACTATAATGGTGCGATTAAAGGCTTCATCAATAAATTTTAAGGACTTTATTTTAAAAAAGAGTTCTGCATTTTCAACAAATGCAGAACTCTCTCAGGTTAAAGCTCTGTTTATATTTTTCTTGAAATTATTAAAATTACTCTAATCCGACATATAAATCGCGTAATTGTTTTGCATACTGAACACAACGAAGATTATTCTTATCGATCAATCGGTCATCGAGTTTTGGTATACGAATGATTGTTCCGGTCGGGATACGATCCGGATCGGTTATCTTTTGGCGGTTTGCTTCGTAAATATAAACCCAGAAATCCCTGAGTCCGTAATACTTCTCTGAAATAAGTGTCAACCTGCTGCCTTCGTTTATTCGTTCTTCGGCTATAAATTCCTTGTAAACCCGGTGTTGATCGAACAACATTTGCAAACTGTCGGCAGATTGTACAACAGCAATAGTATCAATTGATACGGTATCTTTTTTGATTTTTGCCGAATCAGGATCATACAATGCTGTATAAAAGTTGGCCATTTCGTCGTCTATAACCGTATCGTCTATGAACCAGGATTTTAAATCCTTAAACCAACCAAATACAGTTTTGCTTGCTTTTGAAATGCTGCTGGTATTGCTCTCTGACAACAAGTTATATTTTATCCAACATCTTGTGGCCGATGAAAAGTAATAATTTCCAACAAAGACTCCTGCCAGCAACAAAACAACTATTATGAAAATCAAACAACCTTTTCTGTTATTTTTATTTGGCCTTACTTCTGCCATGAATGGATCGGGAGTCGATAATATCTCGGGTTGAGTCAGTTCGTCCTGCGTTTCATTAAGTTTATGCCCCTCATTATGAGCCATTTCCATTTCATCCGCTGTAATATATTTAACAGGATTCTTAATTCCTGATACAGTTTCAATTTTTGATGTTTCTGGCACATCGATTTCGCGAACCGGTGGTATATTTATTTTATTGTCTGAAATTACATCGTTGTTTCCTACATTGGCAATTTCGGTTTCACTGATCTCTTTAGCCCTTCCAGATTGATTATCAGCTATAAAATCAGGCATTACATTAACAAGTTCTTTATCGCCTTCGCTATTTTTATCAATCTTGTCATTTTCAATATTCTTTGACGACAGCGCATTTATTTCCGATAATATTTCCTTAATTTCGCTTGCCTGCTCTGTAAAAATATGCAAAGGATCATACGATTCTTCTATTATGCTTTCTTTATCCTGCTCCTGTTCCTGTTCGTTATCATCATCCAACACCAAGGGCTCAAGATGAGCAAAAGGTTCATTTACAATGTCTTTTAATTTTACATCGGGTGTAAATGTCACCTTATTATAGCCATCCAGAATGATTTCTTCACCGGTCTGAATATTCACACTTTTCCTGGGTTCATTCCACTGAAGTTTGAATGTACCGAAATTTTTAATTTTCACAGATTCTCCTGCCAATAATGCTTCTTCTATCGTAACAAACATTTCTTTCAGAAATTCTTCAGACTGACGTTTGCTCACCTTCAATTGCGAAGCAACCTGGTCGATAATTTCCTGCGATGAAATTTTCTCCCTATTCATGATGTGGTAAGTCTTTTATTTTGTCCTTCAGGATGTTACTTTGCTTAAAATTCACCACTAATTTGGGTGGAATCAGGGTACGAACCTGTGTGGCAGGATGAACCGACAGACGTTCTTCTTTTTTTCTCACCTCAAAATTTCCAAAACTTTGTACGCCAATTGTTTTCCCTTCACCTAATTGTTCGGTACAGGCAGCAACAGTTGCATCAAGCAATTTTTCTACTTCCTGTCTCGGAAGTTTCATTTTTGCCGCAATTTCAGCAATTAACTCTTTGTGATTCATGATAATATTATTTAGGGGGCTTCTTTTATCTCCCATACAAATCAAATTCACTCGCATCCATAATTTTAGTTCTGTAAAACTCACCGATTTTCACTCCTTCGGTCGAAAGCGGAATGAGCACTTCGGGATCGACTTCGGGGGAATCGAATTCGGTACGTCCTACAAAATTTTCACCTTCCACACGATCAATCATCACTTTCAGCGTTGTCCCGATTTTAGCCTGATTGATTTCAGCAGAAATAGTTTGCTGCAAAGCCATGATTTCGTTCAGTCTTTCCTGCTTTACTTCTTCGGGGATATTGTCCTCGTAAGTTTCGTAAGCGTGGGTTCCTTCTTCGTTGGAATAGGCAAAAGCTCCCAACCGTTCGAAACGGGCAAACAGCATAAATGCTTTCATCTCTTCAATGTCCTGTTCGGTTTCACCCGGATGTCCCACTAACATAGTCGTGCGCAAGTGGATTCCGGGAACTTCTTCACGAACACGTTTTATCAAATCGTAAGTTTGTTCTTGAGTAATATTTCGACGCATGATTTTCAGCATATTATCGCTCACATGCTGCAATGCTATGTCTAAATATTTGCAAACATTGTCGCGTTCACGCATTACCCGCAAAATATCGTACGGAAACTGAGCCGGATAAGCATAATGCAAACGCAACCATTCCACACCCTGAATATCCGAAAGTCGCTCCACCAACTCAGGCAATTTCAATGATTTATATTTATCCAATCCATAGGACGATAAATCCTGCGCAATCAGTTGAAACTCTTTAACTCCCTGCGAAACGAGATATTTTACTTCATTTTCAATATCTTCCATCGTACGCGAACGATGCTTTCCGGTAATTATCGGAATGGCGCAATACGAACAACTCCGGTTGCAGCCTTCCGAAACCTTCAGGTAAGCGTAATGTTTCGGCGTTGTCAATGTACGTTCCAAGCGTAAATCGGCCCGATATTCCTGACCCAAATCAGTCAGGATATTAGTATAATTAAATTTACCGTAGAATTTATCCACTTCAGGAATTTCAGTCTGCAAATCTTTCAAATAACGTTCGGATAAACAACCCATTACAAAGAGTTTATCCATTTTATTTTTTTTACGGCGCCCGGCAAACTGCAGGATTGTATTGATGCTTTCCTCTTTCGCATCACCTATAAATCCGCAAGTATTCACAATCACAATATCGCCATCCGGATTTTCGGCATCGTGACGCACTTTATATCCCAACACATCAAACTGGCGCATCAACTGTTCCGAATCAACCAGATTCTTGGAGCAACCAAGCGTAACTATATCAACCGTTCCTTTACTATTCTTTGTTTTTGACATACACATTTCAAT
>JAJFVH010000207.1 GCA_021371875.1 Bacteroidales bacterium | reverse complement strand
ATATAATATCGGTAGAAAGACATTTTCACACACATATAACACCCCGTACGGGGTGCAACAAACGAGGGTGGGCGAATAATTCTACCGATATTAAATCCCTAACGGGATTGTAGGTCGGAATACGGATAATCATTTATTTTTTTCTAAAAATATCAATTCATCAATATAAAATTGCTTATTTTGTGCCATGGCATTGGTATAATTTACACAAATATCCCAGTTTCCAAAAAAATATCCACCAATGTTATATTTCCCGGTTTTAATCGTCGAATAAGTAAATGAATCAGGAACGATTTAAGGCAGAGATATTGCCCATACGCGAAAAGCTTTTCCACATTGCGCAAAAAATACTGGTGGAAGAACAGGAAGCAGAAGATGCCGTTCAGGAAGTTCTTCTCAAGCTTTGGCATACGCGTGATTCGTTGGACAACTACGACAATGCAGCGGCTTTTGCAACAACGGTTACGAAAAATCACTGCCTCGACCGGCTGAGAGTGAAAAACCGGCTCGACTCACTCGACGATTCGTACAATACTCGGGCAGAAACCGATAATCCGTACCTACAACTGGAGCGAAAAAACACCGAAGAGCTGTTGCATAAAATTATCAACAGTCTTCCGCCCTTGCAGCAAGCCATTATCCGTATGAAAGATATGGAAGAATACGAAGTGGAAAAAATAGCCGAAATAACAGGGACGAAGGTGGAGGCCGTGAGGATGAACCTCTCAAGGGCACGAAAAAAAGTACGCGAGGAATATATAAAATGGACAAGATCATGAAGATAAGCATAAAACATAGGATAAGTTACGGTGAAGCCGACCGGTTAATTGAACGTTATTACGATGGACTGACCACGGTTGAAGAAGAAAAACGGCTTCATCGGTTTTTGGCACAGTCCGGTTTGCCCGAACGTTACCAACCGGAACAAGCCATTTTCGGCTACTTTGAAAAGAAAAAGCGGAAACCGGTTTTCCGCATTCAACTGTATATTCGTTGGGCAAGTGCGGCCGCTGCCGTGGCGGTTGTAGCATTTAGTGTTCAAAGGTTTACTGCCGGAAAATATTCGGATTACGCATACGTCAATGGTGTGAAGATAACTAATGTAAACGAAGTGAAATCGCAGGCTTTGGCTTCGATAAGCGACGTTACAACAGATAACAACGAAGTAGAGAAAAGTTTTGAAAACTTGAACGACAATGAGTTAATGCAACAACAACTTGATGTGTTTTCAGGATTGGGAGAATAAAAAAGTAATTGAAAATTAAACAGATATGAAATCGATGAACAAGTATTTAGTGCTGTTGCTGATAACGGGCTTCGGAGTTTTTCCGGGTCTGAAAGCGCAAAGCGATTTGCAAATCAGCAAGGTTTTTGATCAGTACGGCGAACGAAAAGGCGTGGTGATGGTGGAACTTACCGACGAAATGTTGGATGGTTACGACTTTTCGCTTTTCAAAAGCATTACCATCAAAGACAATACGGCGGCAGGCGAATTTATTCGCAAGTGCTTAGCCAAAGACGAAATAGGTGCAAAAAAAGTAAAACAAGTGGTGGCAAACGGAGTCCCGACTTCCATTTACCTGCAACTTCCGCGTAAAGAACAATTGTACCGGTTGATTTTATTCAACGAAACGTTTAGACCGGAACATAAAATCACATTGATTTATATCGAGTCGGAAAATGATTCGGAAGATGTGCTTAAATTAATTTTAAAAAAGAAATAAGTATAAACAATTAATAATTAGACACAATGAAAAAGTATGTTCCATTTTTGTTGGGATTCGTTGTCGGCATTTTACCCTTAAAAGCAGCCGAAACGACTCAAAACGATACGACCATTCGTTTTAATCAAAAAATCATTTATCTGGAAGACAGTATAGGTCAGATAAAAGTAAAGGTTTATGATAACGACTCACAATCTTACAAACCTATTTACGAAGGCATTTTTACCGATGGAAAAAGTTACGAAAAATGGACGGTGATTGAAGAAATCGGCATTCAATTACCATTTTTGAATAAATCGAAACATCATCATCATCGGGAATATTCCATGGAACCGCATTGGGCAGGAATCGGTTGGGGCTTTGCCAATATCTCGGATCAAAACTATAAGCTGAATAATATCGATGGAGTGTCCTTGAAATCAGAATCCTCTAATGAATTCTTCTTCAGTGTAATAGAAAGAATCCTTCCTGTTTACCGCAATAATGTAGGTTTAACAACCGGACTTGGTTTCAACTGGAAAAATTATTTCCTGGACAGGAACACCCATTTGATGGAAGTAAACGATGTTACCAGTGTTTATTCTGCCCCCGCTGGAATTAATTATGACTACAGCCGCCTGCGAACTTTCCAGATCACGGTGCCTCTGTTGCTCGAAATCCAACCGACTCTCGGTAGAAATCACCGATTTTTTGTTGCGGCAGGTGTGGTTGGTGGCGTAAATACTTTTGCCTCGTACAAGGTGAAATATAAAGATGCCAACGGAAATACAGTGAAAAACGTGGAAAGCAAAGGATTGAATGTGGCTCCGCTTACACTCGACTTTATGGGGCAAATCGGTTACGGATCGTGTAGTGTTTATGCAAAATATTCGCCTTTCAGTATTTTCCAGTCTAAAAAAGGACCGGATGTGAGAGCGGTTTCGCTGGGTGCAATGTTGAATTTTTAGGGTGTAATTAATAAAGTGAAATTTGCAATCACCAACTGATTTAGTTGTTGATTGCAAATTTTTTGTGAAAATTATTTTTTCAAAAAATAAAATTAAACAGGAAGCCCACTACCATGATTCCGCATCCTACAATGCCTATAAAAGTGAGTATCAACGGCATTTTCAGTACTTTGCGGAGAATCACCATTTCGGGCAACGAAAGTCCGATTACCGACATCATAAATGCTAAAGCGGTACCCAACGATGCTCCTTTTTCGATCAACACCGAAACAATCGGAACAATCCCGGCGGCATTGGAATAAAGCGGAATGCCTATGAGAATGGAAAGCGGAACGGAATACCAGGTCGATTTCCCCATCAACGAAGCCATGAAATCTTCGGGCACAAAGCCGTGAACTCCGGCTCCGATGGCGATTCCCAGCATTACATAAAGCCACACTTTCCCGACAATTTCTTTTACTGCTTCAAACCCCATTTTGATACGGATATCGAAATTTATTCGACTTTCATCCATATCTGAATTCGCCAATAGAGTTTCATAAACCCATGGTTCCACCCATTTCTCGAGTTTCAGTTTGCCGATAACCCAACCCGCAATAATGGCTATCGCAAGTCCTGTAATAACATAAACCAGAGCCGTTCGCCAGCCGAAGAGCCCGTAGAGCAAAATAACAGCTACTTCGTTAATCATAGGTGCAGCAATCAGGAACGAAAAAGTAACCCCCAACGGAACGCCCGACTCTACAAATCCCAAAAACAACGGAATAGCCGAACACGAACAAAATGGCGTTACAATTCCCAGTCCGGCGGCCATCACATTTCCGGTAAATGTTTTTTTGCCTTCGAGCGCTTTTCGGGTTCGTTCGGCAGTAAAATAACTACGGAGTATACCCACAAAGAATATTATAAGCACCAATAAAAGGATAACTTTCGGAAATTCAAAAATGAAAAAGCGTAATGCTTCCGTAAAATGTGCGCCTTTTGTCATTCCAAAAACTGAGTCGATGAGCCGGTCGGTAACTGGTTGTAAATTATTGTAAATTAGACACCAAAATGGCAGTATTAATAATGCGATTTGAAAATTACGCGATTTGAAAATTTGAAGATTCATAAGAATAGTTTGTAAAATATTGTTCGCAAAAACACGAACAATTAGAATTTAAAAAAACCACATACGGTTTGCAGACAAATGTGGTTAAATGAGTCTCTCTTTTCCCCCTTTGGGGGTTAGGGGGCTAAGAATATCACGATATAATAAACCCCGACTCCGATAAAAACTACCGAGACCACGCGTCTGAACCAAAGCTCGAACACTTTAATGCGGTTATACATTTTCCCCACATTCCCCACAGCAAAAGCCAAAAGCCACGCAAATAAAATTACGGGCAAACCGGTAGCAATGGCAAAAATTACAGGCAGGTACAATCCGCTTGCGCTCGAAATGGTCAGGGGAATCAGCATTGCAAAATACAGCACGCCGCTGTACGGACAAAATGCCAATGCGAAAACCATTCCCAACAACAAAGTACTCCAATAACTGCCTTTGCTTCTTTCACCTATTTTATCGGTCAACCCTGAAAGCCCGGGAAAATTAAGTTTGATAACATCGAGCATCAGCAGTCCTGTAAGGATCAAAAGCGGGCCTAAAATCTTCTCGCCCCAACCCTGAAAAAGCATGGAAACCTGCATCTTGCTTGCGCCGGAATAAAGTATCACCGCTAATCCGGTATAACTTATGGCACGCCCGAGTGTATAAACCAACCCGTTGTAAAAAACACGCTTTTGGTTTTCAATATCCCGACTAATAAACCCGATAGCCGAAATGTTCGTAGCCAAGGGGCACGGACTGATGGCGGTCATCAATCCCAGCACAAAAGCGGTTACAAATGCATATTGCGAATTATCAAGAATAGTCTGTAAAATCTCCATTTTCAAATTATTTCAGCAGTGGATCTATAACCTTTTTAAGTTCTGCTTTCAACTTCTCCGGTTTGGTTTTGGCGTACATGAAGCCTTCTTCTGTCAAATCGATGCGTTTATTCCCACTTATTACCAAAAGCGCCTGACCTTCGGCCTTGCATTTTCTGGCGATGGCTTTACTGTTTTTTGCATCGAGATTAACCCCGATAAATTTTATTTTATCTTCTTTCATTTCTTTGGCATAAAGCGTTGAAATGATTTTCTGGGATTCGGCTTCAACTGCCTGGCAGGTTACGCAACGGCGTGTGTAGTGAAAATAATATACTTCGACTTTCGAGGCTGCATACATCGAAGTTGCCAACAAAACAAAAATGAAGATACTGAAAACTCGTTTCATAACAAATTATTTTTTAATAAGTTGCACTAATTCACTTTGTGACGGTACGCGACCTTTCATCACTACTTTTCCATCCACCACCAGAGCGGGAGTCGTCATGGTGAGTTTCATAATTTCCGTAATATCTTCAACTTTGGTTACTGTTGCATCGATATTATTTTTTGCAATTGCTTCGCGAGTAGCATTTTCAAGTGCCTTACACTTGGGGCAACCAGTGCCTAAAATTTTTATTTCCATATTAAAATTAATTTGAGAGTTTAGTTGCAACAACTTGTTTTTTCTTTACAATTTTCAAAAAACACATCAAAAAATGCTTGTGCTTTTTTCCAGTTTTCGCGGTTGATGCAATACTTTACTTTAGGGGTTTCTATTTCACCCTGAATCAATCCGGCATCTTTCAGTTCCTTCAAATGTTGCGAAACGGTGGCTTTGGCTATCGGCAGTTCATTATGAATGTCGCCGAAGTAACAACTATCCATCGACGCTAAAAATTGTAAAATAGTGATTCGTGCAGGATGTCCCATTGCCTTGGCAAACCTGGCAAGTTGCTCGTTGTCAATTGTATAATCTTTGTTTTTATAGCTATCCATGATGATATTTCTTTGTATGTTCGTATTTCGCAAAAATACGAACATTATTTGAACTTCACAATATTTAATTTCATTTTTTTACAGAAATCTTATTTTGATAAAGTCTGATGCAATCTCTTTGAACTAAAGACAAAAAAAGGACAGGATTTTTCGTTTTATTTAAAAAAATCACTACATTTGTTCCTTCATTAAATTGTGAACCAGATAACAAAAACATACAGTATGAAATTCGTAGTATCAAGTACAGAGTTATTAAGCCACTTGCAAGCAATCAGTAGGGTAATTAACAGTAAAAACTCGCTTCCGATTTTAGATAATTTTTTACTTCATCTCGAAGGGAAAACGCTGACTATGACTGCGTCGGACATTGAAACCACGTTGATAACCTCGATGGAAGTGGACAATGCGGATGGTGATGGAAAAGTAGCTGTTGCCTCCCGTTTGTTGTTGGATACATTGCGTGAATTTTCGGAACAACCTTTGACTTTCACCATCAACGATAGTAATTTGGCTATGGTGATTAATTCGTCCAATGGTTCGTACAATTTTATCGGACAGAATGGTGACGAATACCCGCGTTTGCCACAGTTACAGGATGATGCCCGCTTTCTGTCGTTGCCGGTTTCGCAACTTTCGTCAGGAATTTCAAAAACTTTGTTCTGCACTGCCGATGATGAGTTGCGCCCTGTGATGAACGGTGTGTTTTTTGATATTATGAAAGACGGCTTAACGTTGGTTGCAACAGATGCGCATAAATTAGTTCGCTACAAAACCACGTATAATTCAGCTACTTTATTAGAAGAAGAGGAAAAAGTAAACTTTATTCTTCCCAAAAAACCTGCTACAATGCTCAAAAACATTCTTCCGAAAGAAAGCGGTGATGTGGAAGTGAGTTTCGATTCAAAAAACACTTATTTCAAGCTATTGAACTACACGATGGTCTGCCGTCAGGTGGAGGGACGATTCCCGAACTACAACGGAGTTATTCCAAAATCGAACCCGTATAAAATCATTATCGATCGGTTAACTTTCCTCAACGCATTAAAACGTGTTTCTGTGTTCTCGAATCAGGCAAGCAATTTGGTCAAGCTCGAGTTTATCGAAAATCAGATACATATATCGGCACAGGATATTGATTTTTCAATTTCGGCCGAAGAAACCATCAACTGCCAGTTCGAAGGTGACCCGATTAAAATAGGGTTTAAATCGGCATTTCTTATTGAAATTTTGGGTAATATCAATGCTTCGGATGTGATTCTCGAACTTGCAGATCCATCGCGCGCCGGATTGATTCTTCCTTTCGAAAACGAAGCGAATGAGGAAATCCTGATGCTGTTGATGCCTATGTTGCTGAATGATTAAAAAAAAACTTAACACGATAAGGTCAAAGGTCTAAAGTCTTTTCGGACTTTAGACCTTGAGTTTTTTATGATTCTCCTTCAAAAAAGACAGATAAAAACAATATCACAAGTACATTAACAAAATGCACTTGTAGCATAACAACAAAACAATGAAACTCCAGCTTAAAAACCCGATTGTATTTTTCGACCTCGAAACCACGGGAACCAATATCGTTTCCGACCGCATTGTGGAAATTTCGTATCATAAAGTTTCGCCAAACGGGCGTGAAGAGACCAAAACTATTCGCATAAATCCTGAAATACCGATTCCTAAAAGTGCATCGGATATTCATGGCATCACGGATGCTGATGTGGCCGATTGTCCTACATTTAAAGCCGTGGCTAAAGAAATTGCTCGTGACATTGAAGGCTGTGATTTGGCCGGATACAACTCCAACCGTTTCGATATTCCTTTGCTGGCTGAAGAATTACTGCGTGCCGACGTAGATATTGATTTAATGAAACGCAAGTTTGTGGATGTTCAGGTTATTTTTCATAAAATGGAAGCCCGTACATTGGGAGCCGCTTATAAATTTTATTGTGAAAAGGATTTAATCGGAGCACATGGAGCCGAAGCAGATGCCCTGGCAACTTATGAAGTGCTTCAGGCACAATTGGACCGCTATCCCGAGCTGAAGAACGATATAGAATTTCTTTCAAAATTCACCACTCAGAATAACAATGTCGATTTTGCGGGCAGAATGGTTTATAACGAAAAAAAGGAAGAAGTTATCAATTTTGGGAAGTATAAAGGACAGAAAGTAACGGATGTGCTGAAAAATGATATCGGCTATTACGGCTGGATGATGAACAGCGATTTCCCGCTACACACCAAGAAGGTACTGACAAATATCAAGCTGCGCGACTTTAACAAGTAAAAACATTGATTGGCATTGAATTAAAAAAGGATTACCCGCAAAATGACGCAGGTAACCCTTTTTTTTAAGTTATTATCAGAACCAACGGCTTATCCTCTCTGTCTTTCGAGCAAAATAAGCATCATCAATCCGAGCAATAAACGTTCCTCTTCGCCGGTTTCGAACAGGGACAGTTTATCTATCGTAAATTTTCGGCCGAAAAATGACGGTTCTTTCTTGAGACGAGCCACTTGAGTTCCGTCAGGACGTGTTGCAATGTACGAAGGATGAAACAGATAACCGCTAAGCATCCCGACAAGGGGCAGTTCTCCTAACATCGAATCGAAAATTTTTGCCCACGGGTTTTCTTCGTGAATCACCAAATCGACTTGCTGTTTTTCGTCTAAAATTTCATAATTGGCTTTCCAGAGCGAGGCCCAACCTTTGCGCACAATCCGGCCAATTTCATATCCCATCCGATCGGTAAAAGTGTATGTTGCCGAAAAATCGAGCCATTTGTTGGCGCGAATGGTGTAGTTTAATTCCGAACGGCTTTCGTCGTTGAAAACTTGAATTTCCTCCATTAGTTTCAACATTTTTTGCCGCACATAAGCCACTGTATTACCACTGGCATCCTGCGCCGTAAAATCATTACTCAATGTAGTAATTTTAAAGGTCAGATTCAAAGGGAAATTAAGTGAATTCATAAGCCATATCTTTAATTGATTGTAAATAAAAACTATGGTTTTGTTCACCACGTTTTTCTGGTTGTCTTAAATCTGCGGCTAACTGTTTCTTTTACAGTTTTACGTTGATTATGCTCATTTCGACAAACCTGAAATTATCAGGGGAATAAGCGCTACGTTATCAGCGGACTATTATCTAACCCGAATTTTTTGACCCGGTTGAAGTAACTTTTTCGATTTTATACTATTCAGTCTGCACAAAGCCTTTACGCTCGTTCCGTTTCGAAGGGCAATTTGTCCCAATGTATCCCCCTTTCGTACTTTATAGTATTTTGCGGCTTGCTGAGCCTTTACACCGTGTTGGTAATAGAACGATTTTCGTTTGGTAATCTGGTATATGTCATTATGTACATGTCCGGTATAAAAGTTTACAATGCTGGCTGGATTAATGGCGTTTCCCAAATAGCGCATTTCGAAATGCAGGTGCGGACCGGTTGAACGCCCTGTGTTACCTCCTAAAGCAATTAATTCTCCTCCCTTTACCACCTGGTCGAGTTTAACCATTACTTGTGATAAATGTGCGTAAACCGTTTCCAGCCCGTTGTCGTGGCGAATAACAACATAATGGCCATAGCCGCGGGCTTCGTAGTCGATAATGCGTACCTTGCCCGAAAAAGCTGCATGTATTGAATCACCGACATTCAAGCGTAAATCGGTTCCATAGTGGTAACGATAACGGCGGGGCCCGAAATCGGAAGTGATCATTCCCGGAACCGGAACAGAAAAATCCTTACAATCGATGCGAACAGTATCCGGAAGACTATCAATAGGTATTTTGTACGGATTTAATTTTTCACTCGTCCAGATATTGTTGTAAATATCGTCGGCAGGATGATTTTCCATTAAGTCGTCCGACTTATCGTTCAACATTTCCTGATAAATATTCGCTGTATCTTTTCTTGGAATAACGGAATAATTGATTTGTTGAGCATTTAAACCCAAAATTGAAGAGATGAATATTAAAAACGATAAAAACTTTTTTGGGAAAAACTGCATCTTTTGTCTTATGTCTAATGTCCAAAGGCTGTTTGCTTTGGTAAAATGATTAAATGTGATATGATTGATAAGAAAATTGTCAGTAAAAGATAAAAATAATTGATCTGTTATTTGCTACCGACATAAACTACCGACTATATTTCGTCGTTGGCATATAAAAACCCGAGGTTATTTTGTTTAAAATCAAAAATCTCTTCGTTTTTAAAAAACCTTGCCAACTCAACTTCCGCATTTTCCACCGTATCCGAAGTATGCACGATATTTTCCTGAACACTCATACTAAAATCTCCGCGAATCGTTCCCTGATCTGCTTCGCGGCCATTCGTTTTGCCAGCCATTTGATGCACAATACGCACGGCATCAATCCCCCTCCAGCAGCAAACAATCACAGGAGTAATCATCATCCCCTCTTTTATACGTTTAAAAAACGGTTTTTGGGCTAAATGGGCATAATGTTCGGTTAAAATGCCGTCAGTCAACTGAATCATTTTAATTCCGCACAATTGCAACCCTTTACGTTCGAAACGTGTAATTATTTCCCCTGCCAGTTCCCGTTGAATGGCTCCGGGTTTGATAATAACAAGTGTTTTTTCCATGATTCAATATGTTAATATAGTGAAATGAAAAATCATTTCTCAAAAATAAGGAAATGTGATTATAAGTCAAAATAAGTTCTCATTTTTTAACTTATTACGCCCCAATTTAATGTATTCGTTTTTAATTTGCGCAATTGAGCGGTTAAAATGTAATTTTCCGTTTTTTCGAGTTTAGGATCTTCATCCAAAATGTCCATCGCTGTACGGCGGGCGATTTCGAGCATTTTGCCATCCTGCGCCAGATTGGCTATTTTCAGTTCGAAAGGCAAACCGCTTTGTTGTGTCCCTTCCAGGTCGCCGGGTCCGCGCAATTGCAGGTCGGCTTCCGAAATTTCAAAACCGTCGTTGGTGCGTACCATGATTTCCATGCGTTTGCGGGTTTCGGTGGCCAGTTTAAATCCGGTGAGCAGGATGCAAAAGCTCTGTTCGGCTCCACGTCCTACCCGTCCGCGTAACTGATGCAACTGCGAAAGCCCGAAACGCTCGGCGTTTTCGATAATCATGACCGAAGCGTTGGGCACATTTACACCCACTTCGATCACCGTGGTGGCCACCATAATCTGCGCTTCGCCGGATACGAATTTCTGCATTTGGGAATCTTTTTCGGCAGTTTTCAGTTTACCGTGTACTTTACAAACTTTGTAACCGGGGAAAGTTTCGCAAATGTATTCGTAGCCGTTTTCCAAATCCTGCAAATCCATTTTTTCAGATTCCTGAATCAGCGGATAAACGATGTAAATCTGTCGTCCGGCATTTACCTGTTTGGCAATAAACTGATTCAGGCTTTGTCGCTTATTTTCGTAGTAATGATAGGTCTGAATGGGTTTCCGTCCCGGAGGAAGCTCGTCAATTACCGAAACGCTCAGGTCGCCGTAAAATGTCATGGCTAGTGTACGCGGAATGGGGGTGGCGGTCATTACCAGGATATGCGGCGGTTGTTCGTTTTTAGTCCAGAGTTTGGAGCGTTGTTCCACGCCAAAGCGATGTTGCTCGTCGATGACCACAAAACCGAGATTGGCAAACTGTACGGTTTCTTCAATCAGGGCATGGGTGCCGATCAGTATATTCATTTGCCCCGAACGCAGTTTTTCGTGCAATTCATCCCGTAACCTGGGACGGGTGGAGCCGGTGAGCAATGCTACACTGACGCCCAAATCGCCCAACAAATTTTTGATCGTTTCGAAATGCTGATTGGCCAGGATTTCGGTAGGCGCCATCAAGGCTGCCTGAAAACCATTGTCGACAGCCATCAACATCGCCATCAATGCCACCAATGTTTTTCCGCTTCCCACGTCGCCCTGCAAAAGCCGGTTCATTTGTTTTCCGCTTCCCACATCGGTGCGGATTTCACGCAACACCCGTTTCTGTGCTCCCGTCAGTTCAAAAGGCAGATGATTTTTGAAAAAGGTGTTGAAATAATGCCCGATTTGCCCGAAAACGAATCCGCGGAAATTCTGCTCGCGCCATTTGGTTTGCCGCAAAATACTGAGCTGGATATAAAAAAGTTCCTCGAATTTGAGCCGCTGACGGGCTTTGTTGAGTGCGTGTGCATTTTTCGGAAAATGAACGTTGATCAGCGAATCGGTCAGATTCATTAAAGCATAACGTTTCAGCAGATAGGCCGGAAGGGTTTCGGACACACCGTTTTTCAGGTTTTGCAGTAATGGGAATATGATTTTCTGAATGGCTTTTGAGTTCAGAAAACCGCTTTTCATTTTATCCGTCGTGTTGTAAAAAGGCTGCAATCCCATCATTTCGGACGGTGGCAGTTGCGAAACGAGATCAATTTCAGGATGAACAATGTTGTAGCGCCCGTTGAACGGCGCCGGTTTACCGAACACTACGTAGTCGACTCCCGTTTTGTATTTCTCCAATACAAACTTTACGCCCTTAAACCATACGAGTTCAATGGTATCTTTGCCATCGGTAAAAATAGCCGAAAGGCGCTGATTCCGTCCTTCACCGATTTTGTCAAATTTCAGTATCTGCCCTTTCACCTGAACGAACGGCATGTTGTCGGTAATCTCGTGCAGGTAATAAAACCGGCTCCGGTCGACATATTTGTAAGGGTAATGCCGCAATAAATCCTCCACCGAGCGGATGCCAAGTTCCTTAGCGAAAAGTTCCGCTTTCCTGGGTCCCACGCCGGGCAGAAATTTTATGTCTTGATTTGATAAATCCATTTATTTGAATTAATTTGGAAAAGGCCAGTATTGTATAGTTTCAATATAATTAACGTTTTGACCAGTTGTATTAAATAAAGGAGCTTACTAGACCAAGAAAAATTTTTTACCAGTAATAATGCCTAATCCATCATGTTGCCAATTCACACGTAATATTTCTATATCTAAATTCTTTGCATATTTTTCTAAAGCATTTAAAGAATATTCATTTGTCAAGTTTTGTGAAACGACTACGCCTTTAAGACTTTTTTTTATGTCTATATATTCGCACTCATTCTCTTGTGTTGATATGAATCGATATTCATTTTCACCTGCATAATCTTTATGTTTTCGGAAGAGAATAGGTAATATCTTTTCTTTGAAGTAAAGTTCGCAATATTTTTCAATATCTTGTTTATTCAGTTTAGTTAGGTCTTTATCTATACAATTTGAGCGTTGTAAAGTCTTATAATCAACATAATTAATAGGTTCAGATAATAAATTAGTGTTTGTTTTTAATTCCTTTAATGAAAAGATCAAACAAACTCCTTGATAATGATCTGCATATTGATCCCACATTCTCGGTTTTAAAAACCCATAATAATCAAGAGGCTGCATATCAAGCATTTCATTGTAATTTTTAAAATCGTTCATGCAGAAGCAAATCTGTTTTGTTGTTTTAAATTTATTTGTGACAAATTCTTCGAACTTATCTTCTTTTTCATAATTTCTACTAAGCCATTCATAAAAACCATCAGCAATTGTATTAAAATAAGGTTTGGTATTTTCAATTGGATCATTTGAATTATCTCTGACAGATAATTTCAGTTGCTGATTATATAAAATATAATCTATTGCAGTATGTAATTTGCAATAATGATATATGGTATCATCTGAATTTAATAACTCTACTATTCTTTTTTGATCTTCCATTATTTTGAATATATTTTGCGATTTATAAATAATTAGCCTTCAATAAAATATGTCATATGAAGATTATGTTAAATCAACATTTTTCATCCGAAGCCCGACATCTGCTACCATAACGGTTATATCGCTCACCTGAGACTCAACGTAAATTATTCGACAATAATATGCATTAACCCGCAACGTATTTCCCCAAAGGTATTTTCCTCAGGATATAAATAATCCCAAATGACGTAATCAATGTTATAATCACTATTGCCGGCAATGAAAACAAGGGATATGTAAAATTCCAATAAATTCCGTTGCGGAACAAAACCCCGATAACCATAATATGCACCAGATAAATACCGTAGCTGTAATTGCTGATGGAGTGATTAATTCCTGTTGTATGCTTGTTCTTGAAACGTGTATCTTTTATACACATAAAAACTGCAATGGACTGGATAATGGTATTTACCGATAAATAATTATACATGCTCAGGTCGAGTTTGTGTGCGTTTTTGCTGAAAAAGTAAGTTGTAACAGCCGAAACCAAAACACTCATTATAAAAATTCCCGCTGCAGTAATCCGTATTCTTTTTGAAAGTATGGGTAGTTTGGAGAGATAATAGCCCAATACCAGATAACCTGAATATAAAAAGCACCCCAACAGTTTACTCCCATATTCACCCGACCAACCGTACATATTCAACGGTACCGATTTGAGTGCAAAAGTGGTTACAACCCACAATAAAATCAAATTGGAAATTACCTGCATATTCAGTTTCCGTAATCCTTTTCCCATAAACGGTACAAACAGGTAAATAATCAAGATCATGTAAATGTACCAAAAATGCTTTGAAATACCTTCGGTCAGAAATAAACCGGTTGCCCATTGAACGATGCCGTGAAGCTCCCGGGGCTGTTGATTTGGCATAAGCATTACCCACCGGTAAATCCAATAAACCACCATCCAAAACAAAAAAGGAATCAACACCCGTGAAAAACGCCGTTTGTAAAACTCGTTCAAATTGTATTTTTTCCCCAGCAAAGTGGCTCCACTCAGCATCAAAAACAACGGAACGGCAAAGCGAACGGCTGAATCCACCACATTCCCAATCCACCAATACGGCATGTTTTTACCGTAGGTCATATTCACAAGCGGAGATGAAATATGAATGATTATTACTCCAAGCAGGGCTAATGTTCGAAGCGAATCCAGCCATTGTATGTTGTTAGCTTTTGAAACCATTAAATTTTCAAATTTTCAAATTTGAGCAGAACTTCCACCATTTCCAAATCAAATCCGGTGGTGATCTTTATATTTTCCCTGTTTCCTTCTACCAAATGTACGTTTATTCCCATAGCCTCTACCACCGAAGCGTCGTCGGTAAAAAGAGATGAAAACTCCTGTTCGTAGACTCTTTTCAGCAATTCCGCATCGAAAACCTGAGGTGTTTGCACCGATTTGCACTGACTCCGATCAACGGATATACTTCCTCCATCGGGTGTAATCTGACGGATACTGTCCACCAAATCGATAACCGGAACGGCAGTATCAAGCTGTCCGGCGGCATCGAAACAACGCGCAATGGTTTCGATGCTTACCAACGGGCGCACGCCGTCGTGCACAGCAACCAACGCGGGAGCCTTCACGGCTTCCAATCCGTTTTTTACCGAATGAAAACGCGTTTGCCCGCCTGCCACAATCTGATGAGGAGGCGTAAAGGCATGCTTTTTGCAAAGCTCTTTCCAGTAATCGATTTGAAACGGGGGAAGCACCAGAATGAGTTGCATCGATGCATCGTACCGGCAAAATACTTCAAGCGTGTGCATCAGGACAGGTTTTCCGTGTATTTCAATAAACTGTTTGGGAATATCGGCTTTCATGCGCTCGCCTTTTCCGCCGGCAACTATGATGGCAATTTTAGGTTTAATCATAAAAAAAATGAATAAGGAACAAAGATAAACATTTAAGTAAGAAAAATAAAAAAATGAAAACCGAAAATTCTGTCAAGCTGACTTGCTTAAAGGCATAGAAGCCGTTTCACCTTATTTGAGAAATGATTTTAATTCGGGTCACGTGGGTTTTTAACGGCAGATATTTTTAATTAACTTTGCATCAAGGAATGTGGTTAAAAACTGCAAAACCTAATGCAAAACAACAATTAATGCTCCGTTAGAAACGATATTATTAAAAGTCAAGACGACTTCATAATTATCTTTTGACTATTAAAACCATCTTCAAGATGAAATAAACTCATCAAAACAGAACTATTCAATTTAAAATAACAATTTACCAACAACATTTTATAACTTTGCACCCAAAATTTACCGACAATGAAAAAGATTAGTTTAAATATCCTGTTTATCTTGGGTTTTGGAATTTTAGTTGCCCAGGAAAGCGAAAAAATAGGGAAACAGAATATTTTCGAAGCGTTGGCAAGTGTTGATTCGTCAAGCAACGCTACTGTAAAAGTATATCAGGACAAACGTATAGAACTGGCTTTGGTTGGAAGAAAATCACAGTCAGGTTCACATGCAACGATAACAGCAAGCGGCTATCGCGTGCAGGTTTTTTCGAGTAACACGCAACGCACGGCTAAAACCGAAGCGTTTAAAATCGAAAAAGAACTGAAGGATGTTTTTCCTGAACATGCTGTTTATGTCAATTATACATCTCCTTTCTGGAAAGTGCGTATCGGAGACTTTAAATCATTAGAGGATGCACAGGAATTCAGGACAGAATTAATAAAAATATTTCCGAACCTGCGCAGCGAAACATACACCGTAAAGGATCAGGTGAATTTGTAGTTATTTGCCCTGCCTGCTGACAGGTAAATGCGCGTTAGTAATAATTATTTGATTTACGTTGTTTTGACGTAATTCAGATATAAAACTCAGATATAAAAAATGGATTTCAATATAAATCAACCCGTTCCGTTCGATGCGGAAAAAACAGAGAAAATTGCACATCATTATCACGAAATTATTAAACTTCTGGGCGAAGATGCCGAACGTGAAGGGTTACTGAAAACCCCCGAAAGAGTATCGAAATCCATGCAGTTTTTGATGAACGGCTACGAACAAAATCCCGAAGAAATTATCCGGACAGCCATGTTTACAGAGAATTATCGGCAAATGGTGATTGTGAAGGATATTGATTTTTATTCGTTGTGCGAACATCATATCCTGCCGTTTTTCGGCAAGGCACATATTGCCTACATTCCGAATCACAAAATCACCGGATTAAGTAAAATTGCCCGTATTGTTGAAATTTATGCCCGTCGGCTGCAAGTGCAGGAACGCATGACCACGCAAATTAAGGAATGTATCCAGAACACCTTGAATCCGCTTGGCGTAATGGTCATTCTCGAAGCCCAGCATCTGTGCATGCAAATGCGCGGCGTGCAGAAGCAAAATTCAATCACCACCACTTCTGATTTTACCGGCGTTTTTCAGCAAGCAAAAACAAGGGAAGAATTTATGAATCTGATAAATAGGAAGTGATTCAAGACTTAAATACAAGTCAGGCAATACTATTTATTTAATTTCTGAAACATTAGGAATTCGCGTAATGTGCGGATTCGGTTCCGGCATAATACAAAAAAACTAAAAATCGAATGGAATACGTAGAAGGACAAAAAGTTGTTTGTTTTTATGTTTTTACATGATATACAAGCTGTTATATTTATTTTGGAATCGTGTTTTGTATTTCATTCTATCTATGTGGACTTTGTCGGCTAAAAACAAAAAACGTAGTTTTGTGTTTTATTTGACAAATGAAAACAGAAAAATTTGAAGTCACGGGAATGACTTGTGCCTCGTGCGTGGCGCATGTTGAGAAGAGCGTAAGCAAACTTGAAGGCATCCAAACGGTTCAGGTAAATTTGCTTACCAATAGCATGACCGTAAGTTATGATGAAACGGCATTAAACAATGATATAATAGAAAAATCGGTCGAAAATGCAGGCTACGAAGCGCATGTGAAATCGGAAAACACTTCGGCTGCTGCAAATACAAAGAAAATTGACCATGTTCAATTGGAACAGGACGAAATGAAAAACCGTTGGTGGATTTCGCTGGTTTTTCTTGTACCGTTGCTTTACCTTTCGATGGGGCACATGTTCGGATTGCCTTTGCCCGCCGTTTTTCTCGGGCACGAAAATGCGCTGGCCTTCGCCTTTACCCAGTTTTTGCTGACCCTTCCCATTGCTTTTGTCAATAAAAAATATTTTACGGGAGGATTCAAAAGTTTGTCCAAAGCGGCTCCCAATATGGATTCCCTGATTGCTATCGGCTCTTCGGCGGCCATTGTTTATGGTATTTTTGCCATTTTCCGCATTGGTTATGGTTTGGGACATGGCGATATGGATACCGTGATGCAATTTTCGCACGATTTGTACTTCGAATCCGGCGCAACCATCCTCACATTAATCACTTTAGGGAAATATCTCGAAGCCCGGTCGAAGAGTCGTACTTCGGATGCTATTTCACGTTTGGTTGATTTAGCTCCGAAAACAGCTGCCGTTATCAAAGACGGGATTGAAGTGGAAATTCCGGTGGAAGAATTGAAAGCAGGGGATGTGGTTGTTGTCAAAAGCGGTCAGAACGTACCTGTGGACGGCATTATTCTTTCAGGAAACGGAAATCTCGACGAATCGGCTTTGACGGGTGAAAGTATGCCGGTTTTTAAAGAAGTGGGGCAATCGGTTATGTCGGCAAGCATTAATAAAACAGGCTATTTTACTTTTCGTGCCACCAAAGTGGGTAAGGATACCACGCTTTCGCAAATTATCCGTTTGGTCGAAGAGGCTTCGGCATCGAAAGCGCCTATTTCGAAAATGGCGGACAAAATCAGCAGTATTTTTGTGCCTGTGGTGATCGGTATTGCCATTGTGTCTACCGTCGTTTGGTTACTGCTCGGTTATCCTTTCGATTTTGCTTTGTCTATCGGCATTGCAGTACTGGTTATTTCCTGTCCCTGTGCGTTGGGACTGGCAACGCCGGTTGCCATTATGGTCGGAACTGGAAAAGGAGCGGAGCATGGCATGTTGATAAAATCTGCCGAATCGCTCGAAACGGCTCATAAGATAAACACAGTGGTGCTGGATAAAACCGGAACGCTTACCGAAGGAAAACCGCGTGTTACAGATATTATTGCCGGGGGAAATTATACCGAAAATGAATTGCTTCAAATTGCCTGTTCTCTCGAGAAAG
>JAJFVH010000206.1 GCA_021371875.1 Bacteroidales bacterium | reverse complement strand
CCACTCGTAATCGATTAATTATAAAACCGAAAAAAACAAAGCATCCCCTATTTGCAAACGCCAAAATCCCCGCCTGAATAACGATTATCTCTCAAAGCGGCTGCAAAAGTACTCGGTTTTTATATACTTTCCAAATGTTTTGGGGAAATATTTTCAATATAATTTACATCTATATGATAACTATCTGACAAAAAACAGTTTCATTCGGAAAATATTTTTTACAATGTCTGCAGATATTCGTAAACAAATGTTCGTAATCTTAAAACGGACGATCTTTCTGATTCGATTCGTTCAATGATACTTTATAAGAAATCAGGAAAGAAGGCTTAAAAAGTCAAGTTTAAGGTAATTTTCTGATTAAACAAAAAAAGTTATCTTTGCATTCGATTTATAAATAACATGGTTGAAATAATAATTAAAGGGATAATAATAGGTCTTTTTGTTTCCGTTCCTTTGGGACCTATTGGCATGCTATGTATTCAACGTACACTAAACAGGGGTAGGAAATTTGGTATCGCTACCGGCTTAGGAGCAACCACATCTGATTTGGTTTACACGATGATAACCTTATTCTTCTTAAGCTTTGTTATTGATTTTATCGAACAACAAAGATCTATCATACAGCTGGTAGGGAGTATAATATTAATCATTTTCGGGTTTTTCATTTATAAAAGCCATCCTTCCACACAGCCAAGACCCAACGAACCTTCGAAACACACATTATTTGGCGATTATATTACATCTTTCGGACTTACCTTCTCGAACCCACTGATACTTTTTGTGTTGATTGCGCTTTTTGCCCGATTTGGATTTATCAGCAATGATACAACTTTATTTTTATCCATTTTGGGTATATTATCCATATTGGCCGGGGCATTGCTCTGGTGGAGTATATTAACATTTCTTGTAAGCCGATTCAGAAACAAGCTCAACATGAGAGGATTAAAACTCATTAATCAGATTACGGGGATCGTAATTATATTGATTGGTTGTGTAGGCATTATACTTAGTTTGTTGAAATAAAAAAACCAACCCCGAGGATTGGTTTTTTGTAAATCGATTGTCAGATTATCGATCTCAATTAAATGATTTCATCATTTCTTCTTTTGTCATTTTACCTTTGATCCAGATACAACTAAACTCTGTCTTATCTTTTGTTACCACAAGCATATCTGCGTTATCAGCTCCTACTACCCTGTAAAAGATATTCACCCTTTCGCCCTTATCGCGGACTTCGACGGCAGTTTCGAAATTGCCATCATCGATGATCTGATACAATTCTTTTAAAACGGATTTCATAAAAGGTGATTCAGTGTCTTCTTCGAGAGTCAAAATTTTCAATCCCTGCATTTTTGACATCAATTTTTGTTCATCTTTTGCTATTCCACCAAACGCGGATGCCATATTCATCATTCCACTACTTACCGATACATACTGAAAACGTTCATTGTCACCGTATTTATCGTAAAATTTTTGTAATGTTTGGGCCTGAGTTGCCGCTGCCATTAACAGCAACGAAACAACAATTGTTATCATCTTTTTCATATACCTTGACTTATTTAATATTGATTGGTAAATTTACTACTGAGTCATTATTCCCATTGTGACTGATTTTTTTAATCATTTCGGGTGAGAATTTTCCGCTTAACCAGACCAGATTCATTTCACCGGCTTCGCGAACCGAGATTAACAAATCGGTAACGTAATTTCCGTCCATACGAGTATAGATATTAACCCGTTCACCTTTTTCACGCACTTCGACCAAACTTTCAAAGTCTCCTTTTTCGATCACCCTGTCCAAATCATGCATAACATTTGCAGCAAAACTTGCTTCGGGAGCTTCTTTGCTTGTCAGTATTTTAATTTCACGAAGGTTGGCGAGCATTTCGCGATCTTCGTTTTTAAGGTCATCCGACAATAATGCCAGGTTAAAAAGGAACTTCCCCACCGAGACCGACTCGAACCGGCTATCCTTATCGTATTTTTCAAAAAAGCCATTTAATGTTTGTGCGTTAGCACCGGTCAGCAAAAGTATAATGGCTGTTACTGTAATTGTTATTATTCGTTTCATAATATTGTTGTTTTTAATTATTTAAAATTGAGTTTATCCTGAATATTTTCAAGATTTATTCGAACATCTGAAATCTTGTTGATCGGTTCAAGACTGTTTTTAACTTTCTGGATGTTTTGCATGGGTTTCATACTTTTAGCCAGTATCCCATTCACTTTTCCCATTTTTGCTGTAGCCATTTGCTGTGCATAAGCGGCATTGTTGATGCGTTTACCGTGAATAACCGCATAGTCGGCATCGACAGGTTCGGTGCGGAAAAGCCAGAATGCCAACAGAACTGTAGCTGCAATACCCGAAATTGAAATGCTCCGCCATCCAATACGTTTTAATTTAGACTGCTTCAAGTCAATTACCTTCCGCTTTGGAGCAGACATTACAACCTGACTTTCCTCTTCAAACGCATCAAACATGGATCTGTAAATTTCGTGTTCGGCTTTAACCTTTCCCGATTTGAAATACATTTTCAAATGATTTTCTTCCTGCAGTGAAGTTTCACCTTTGAAATATTTTTCTAAAAGTTCGTTCATGTCCGCCATATTCTTTCCTCCACACGTTTATGTTCATTCATAATTTGTTCTCTTATTTTCTGACGGGCACGCGATAAGTTAACGGTTACCGCATTTCCCGTCAGATTTGTTATATATGCTATTTCGCTGATTTCCAGACCTTCCACATCGCGCATCCGGATAATTGTTCTTTGCAACTCGGGCAAATGTTCAATCATGTTTTTAACGCGGGTTGCCATGTCGTTGCTTTCGGTTCGCTGATACGGATTCGGTTCATCATACATTATTTCGGAAGGAATTTCAGCCTCGTCCCTGTTTTGACGAATCGTATCCAGACACAAATTCCGCATCGACCGCATAGCAAAAGCCGGAAGGTTTTCAACTTCGTCAAGTTGATTTCGTTTTTCCCACAATTTCAGGCTCAAATCCTGCACTGCATCCTGTGCAGCATCGTTATTTCGCAAAATTGATTTTGCGAGCCGGAATAATTTATCCGATAACGATAATACTTGATGCTTAAATTGTGCTGAATCCATGTATATTGCAATATTGAATGCATTGCGTTTTTAAAATTTGCTCCCGTTTAATATACTGACGTAAAAAAAGTGAACATCTTACATTGGACATTCACTTTTTTTTTCAGAAAAATATCAATGTGATATTTAAATGTTGTCTATCAACCGCTTAATTACCCGCAGGCAATGGGTATATTCTCCTGTTTGCGAAGAGATTATTCCATGCGTATCGATATTTTCGATTTTCACCCATCCTGATGCGTGAATAACCTGAGTGGGATTAATCATTATACCCACATGAATAATTTTTCCATCGCCGTTTTCGAAAAATGCCAAATCACCTGCCTGCGCTTCCTCTAAAAAATTAACCACTTCACCCTTTTCGACCTGTTGTGATGCATCGCGCGGCAATTGAATTCCGCAAATCGAAAAAACCATCTGTACCAAACCCGAACAATCCATACCCAAAATACTTTTGCCACCCCAGAGATAGGGAGCGTTAAGATAAGCTTTGGCTACCTTAATTATTTCGGAACCTGTTATCTTGTTTACATAAATCCGGCATACCGGGTCAAGCAACAATGATTTTGAACTATCCGGCATTGCTATTTCATTGTCCGAATAGAGTTTACTGCCTCCGGGCAAATACATTTTTTCCGTATAATCATTGTTGTCACAGTCGACAAGCGGAGGATAAAGCAGCTTTGGTTTAGCACCTGAAAATTGTTCGAACTCCTTATCTGTAATAGTTTTTATCATCTTCCGGTCAACCCAGCCGGTATATTCATCTGCAATATTTTTCACATAAAGCCAACGTTCCCTGACTTCAAGTATTTCAACTAATTCGCCGTAAAGCAATTGTGAAACCATTTCGCTGCTTTCACTATCGGAAGCACGCACGGGGACTAAAGGGAGCAAAATAATGCCGTTCATTTTATTGGGTTTGAATAAGAAATGACTAAATATCAGAATAAATACTTTGAATAACAGGTCACAAAAATAGTGAAAGTTTAGGCATGTAGTTATAGTTCAGGATTTTTTTTGTAATTTTCGCCGATTTTTCAAAGCAAATAAGTTTATAATCTATTTACACACCGATATGAAGCTTAAAATAACCCAAAACACTTTACAAGATATTACCAAAGCCGGCTTGTTTTTATGTGTGATTGCAATTATTGCTCAATTGTTTCCCACCGAAAACAAATTTAAATATCAGTTTGAAGTAGGTAAACCCTGGTCGTACGAGCTTATTACCGCGGCGTTTGATTTTCCGATTTATAAAAACCAACAAGAAGTTACTGCTGAAAGGGATGAACTTTTAAAAAATTACATTCCTTATTTCCAGATTGATACAAATACTATTGACGTTCAATTCAAAAAACTCATCAGCGATTATACCGGCGCCAATGGCAATGCTCCTTTGTTTCAAGATTATATTCGTCGAAAACTCAACGCAATTTATTCGAAAGGAATTATTTCGTCAGAAGAATATAACAAGTTGAAGGAAGCGGGAAAGACAAATTTAAACTGCATTTTGCCCAACCGGGTAACCCGGCAGTTGGCAATTTCAGATGTTTTCACTCCGAAAACGGCTTATGAAGAAATTTTGCGAGATGCTCCGGATACTATAAAATCATACAATCTGAATTTATATTTAGTCGAAAATCTGAAATATGATAGTGCAGCCTCCGAGTTATACAAAAAGGATTTGTTGAAAAATATTTCGTTAACCTCAGGAATGGTACAAACAGGCGAAAGAATTATCGACAGGGGTGAAATTGTAACGCCCGAATTATATGTAATCCTTAACTCACTCAAAACAGAGTACCAAAAGCGAAAAGCCTTCATTCAACAATCAACTTTGGTAATTATTGGCGAAATAATCATTATAACCATATTGATTGTTTTGTTCTTTTTGTATTTACATCTTTTCCGTCCGAGAATATTCGATAATTTCGGGAATTTGTTTTTTATGTGCCTGCTCATTTTAATGATGGTGGGAATGACCGCATTAACGCTCAAATATCCGAACTTAAATTACTACATGGTGCCATTTGCATTGCTGCCGATAATTATACGGGTATTCTTCGATTCCCGGACGGCCCTTTTTGCTCATATTATTACCATGCTCATTATCTCGTTTATGGTAGACAACCCGTTTCAGTTCATTATTTTACAAATAGCCATCGGAATGATTGCCGTATCAAGCCTGAAAGACATGACACAACGATCGCAGCTTGCCCAAACGGCTTTGTACATTTTCCTCTCGTACGTGTTCATTTATATAGCTTTTGAATTTATCAGTGAAGGCGAAATCCGGCGCATCCATTTACAGCCGATTATCTATTTTGGCATCAGCAGTGGTTTTTTATTGTTTGCCTATATCCTGATTTATATTTTCGAAAAAATATTCAATTTGATCTCTGCGGTAACATTGGTCGAGCTGACGAATGTAAACAGCGATTTAATGATGCGATTTGCCGAAGTTGCGCCCGGAACGTTTCAACACACTTTACAGGTTTCCAATTTAGCGACGGAAGCCGCAAAAAAGATCGGGGCAAACAGTCTTTTAGTTCGTACCGGAGCTTTATATCACGACATAGGTAAAATGAGACATCCCGAATATTTTATTGAAAATCAAATGGGAGGCAAAAATCCGCTTGCCGAAATGGATTTTGAAGTGGCGTCGCGTATCGTGATCGGGCACGTTAAAGACGGAGTAGAAATTGCAAAGAAAAGCCATTTGCCCGAACAAATTATCCATTTCATAACAACACATCACGGCAGGGGTAAAACAAAGTATTTTTACAATTCATTTATCAATGCAAACCCCGACAAAATCCCTAACGAAGAGGCATATACTTATCCGGGTCCCCTGCCTAACAGTAAGGAAACAGCTATCCTGATGATGGCCGATGCGGTGGAAGCGCGTTCGCGCAGTTTGAGTATTTATACCGAGGAAAGTATCAATACAGCCGTAGAACAAATGATTGATTTACAAATAGCCGACGGTCAGTTTAAAGATGCCCCTATTAGTTTCAGGGATGTGGAAACCGTAAAATCGGTTTTCAAAGAAAAGATTAAAAATATATATCATACAAGAATTGTGTATCCCGAAATAAACAACAAATAAAGTATTATGAGTTCAGATTTTTTAGAAAAGCTATCCGAATGCGTAGAGTTCGGCAAAATCAATCTTGCATCACCTTATCCTCCTCAAATGAAAGGGCTTCCCGGAGCCGACGAAATTACCAGAGAAGCGTTGCAAGCAGGTGTTACACCAACGGAAATATTGAACGATGCCCTTATCGTGGCAATGAATAAAGTCGGGCAAAAATTTTCCGAAAACAAGATATTCGTCCCTCAAATGTTATTGTCGGCCAAAGCTATGAGCGCCTCGATGGTACATTTGAAACCGTATTTTGCCAGCGGAGCCGTACAACGCAGGGGAATTTTTATCATCGGAACTGTTTTCGGCGACTTGCACGATATTGGTAAAAATCTTTTTGCCATGATGGTCGAAGGTGCTGGTTGGGAAGTGATTGACCTGGGCATTGACGTGAAAACCGAAAAATTTGTGGAGGCTGTAGAACGGTATCCAAATGCGGTTGTAGGAATTTCTGCGCTGTTGACAACTACAATGGTGAATATGAAACCGGTAATTGAAGCGGTTAAATCGGCTGTGCCGGGAACGAAAATCATTGTGGGAGGCGCGCCGCTTTCTGCTGAATTTGCAGTTTCGATCGGAGCTGACGGATACGGCAAAAATCCACAGGAAGGAATCATGTTGTTGGACAAGATATCGGACTGAAACTCTCCAAATTCCCAAAAAAGAAACAAAAAAAATAATACAAACAAATCAATAGCCTCCGTTAACTAACGGATAAGGATTTCATGAATAAATTCACACAACAAGTCCTGCAAAGTCCTAAATTACAGGCTTTGCCCATCATGACGCATCCCGGCATCGAAGCCATTGGAAGTACTGTATACGAAGCTGTGACGAACGGACATATTCACTATCAGGCCATCCGATATATAGCGGATAATTTTGACACTCTCGCTTGTACTTCCATTATGGATTTAACGGTAGAGGCAGAGGCATTCGGAGCTAAAATCAATCTACCCGAAAATGAAGTTCCTTCTGTTTCAGGCCGGCTTGTTTCCGATGCGGAATCAGTCGCGGCGCTCGAAATCCCGACCCTTGCCAAGGGTCGCATTCCCCAGTATCTGCTGGCAAACAGGCTGGCAGCCGAAAACATCAAAGACAAGCCCGTGTTTTCGGGTTGTATCGGGCCGTTTTCGCTATCCGGACGATTGTATGACATGTCCGAAATTATGGCGGCTATTTATATTTACCCGGAAACCATTCTTCAGCTTTTATCTAAATGTACCGGTTTTTTGGTAAGCTACTGCAAGGCGTTAAAAGCAACCGGAACGCAAGGCGTTGTCATTGCCGAACCTGCAGCAGGGCTGCTTTCGGGCGACGATTGCATGATGTTTTCGACTAATTTCGTCAAACAGATTGTCGATGCGGTGCAGGACGACAGCTTTACGGTAATTCTGCACAATTGCGGCAACACGGGTTATTGTACCGAAGCCATGGTGGCAAGTGGCGCAAGGGCTTTGCATTTTGGGAATGCCATTGACATGGAAAAAGTGATAGAACAATGTCCTGGCGATGTTATTATTATGGGAAATCTGAATCCGGTAGCCATTTTCCAGCAGGGGACAGAAGAAGCGGTTCGGAAAGCGACACGTAAGTTGCTCGAAAAAACCGCCGGTCATAAAAATTTTGTCATTTCGAGCGGTTGCGATTTGCCTCCGCATGTTCCCGAAGCCAATATCCGTGCGTTTTTGGAAACAGTGGAGCATTATGACTTTTTATGTGTAAGTAGGGTTTGCTGAAAAACTTAAATCAATAAATAAGATTCGATACTCTGTACCTTTAAAAGACATGGATATTCATTATCCACTAATGGTTCGTCACTCTGTGGCTTTGGATAGGTGCAGCGCACTATGCTATTTGTAGTTAAGTTTCAGATAAACAGCAAGAAGGTGCAGCGCACCGAACTATTAAGTGCAGGGGAATTTACGTTTTCCATCTAAAAGGCTTGCATATTGAATAAAAAACAAGGATATAATACACCAGTTATCAACAACGTATGTGTTTTTCAGCAAGTCGTAAGTAGTAAGCAAAACACACAGTTGTAATTTTTCACCAAAAAATCACTCAGAAAAAGAAACACAAAAACTTCACAAACTAACTTCTTAAAACAGCTCCATCCAAGGAGTTGGGATCAATTTATGGCAACTCCGTTTCAATCATATCATTTCACTTTTACCGAAGTGGCGCCAACTATTGCCGAAGTGCTCGATTTTCTTCAATCCTCCGATTTGGAAGAAGAACATCCGGCGGTGGTTTTTATACGCGACATATTGGACGAGTTGAATTTTAATACAGGAATTACCGGAGGTTATGTAATAAAAGAGATTGAAAATCTAAATATAAGAACAGGAAAAATCGGAATTGAAAATACGGAATTGAATCTTGGCCGGCAAATTTGCGGTTATATTAAAGAATCCACTCACATTGCGTTATTTCTTTGTACTGCAGGGGAAGATTTTACCCGGATGACCAATGCGTTAAACGAGCAGGGCGATATAATGGAAGCCTATATTCTGGACACTATTGGATCATTAACCGTTGAGCGGGCTATGGATAAAATCCAGAAACACCTGCTGCAATCGCTTCTCTCCGAACGATTGAAAATTTCAAACCGTTACAGTCCGGGCTACTGCAACTGGCCGCTTACCGATCAGGAAATTTTATTCGATTTAATTGGACAAAACCCGACCGGGATCATGCTGAACGATTCCTGCCTGATGACTCCCCGAAAATCAATCAGCGGGATTATCGGCCTGGGGAAAAACCTGAAACATCATGAATACGGCTGCAAAATATGCACAAACAATACTTGCATTTACAGGAAAATACTTCACGACTAATCCCTATAGGAAATTAACAACTGTATTTCTATTAGTTATATCCATATATTGGACTCACGTTAATATTTAAGTAATCTATTCGTAATTGAAGATCGCGTTCAACAAGCAAAATTAGTAACATTACTAAGTCCCTATTAGTAGTGTTACTAATAGAGACTTAGCAACACTACTAATGAAGGTTTAGTAACCATGCAATAATTAAGGCTTGCTGAAAGTTTTGCATCTTTAGCATATATCTTAGCATATATAATGCTACGTATCAATGGTATTGAGGCTTTTCAGCAGACCCTGTTTATCAAAACTTATAATCAAGCCCGATGCCGAAAACCTTGTTTGTCCGGTCGTAAACATCGGTTCCGGCAAGCGTAGTGTTGTTATAGTTACTCGACTGTTTCGTCCATTTTGAATAGTTGGTAAAGAAATAAGCCAGGTTTAAGCGCAGGTCAGGCGTAATATTAACCGCACCACCAAAACCGACCGAATATGAATTCAGGCTAAAACTCATGTCGGACTGGTAGTTGTCGGTAACACCTGTACGGGTAATCTGGGCGCCGGCACTCAACAGAAATAGTTTATTGATTGTATATTCCGAACCGAAAAGGTATTCGTTGATACCGCCATTGATATATTGCTGTTTGTCGTTAGCCATTTTGGCATCCGAATCAAAAAAATGGTGGTAACCGCCCGAAACCTTCCAGCATTTAGTAATTTTATAGTCTGCACCGATAGCGAAATAGGCCGGAATATCGTGCGGGGTATTTACCCCGTCAGTATACAAACCTGTATCGTCAACAGTCGTTTTGTTCTGAACGTTCAACGCACTTCTAAATTCGTATTTTGCTCCGATATTCAATCCTTCGTAATTATAATTCAATCCAATAACAGGTGTTACACCCCAACCGCTTTGTGTACAGTCCAGGTATTTGTCAGCTGTAGCCTGAGCTGAAGCCGTATAAGTACCTGCAGCCGTATTGTACATGGTTTGAACCTCAGTAGCCTTATAGGAACTTACATCTTTTCCAAGCCCTGCACTTAACTGATTAAGTTGTGCCTGTGTAATCTGACCTGCCTGCACCAGCTGAGCCATGGTATAAGAACCTCCTCCTCCGTTTATGATCGGTTGGATGGAATTAGCAGCGCCCGTAGCAGCCGTAGCAGCATTTGAAAAAAATGTATTGGCTGGCATCATGGCTCCGATAGGATTTAACGATAGATGTACCGGATTAATTTGTATGTTTTTCAAATGACCTTTGTATCCGTTGTTCACAATATTCAACCGCAAACCCAACGCTGCCGAAAAAGCGTCGTTGAGTTTGTACGAACCGTTGAGTTGCACTCCGAAGATATATTGCCGGCCTTCCATGTATTGATCGACCGAATAAGTGGTAGTGGACACCCCTTTAGCCGAAAGCGAAAGGGGAATCATCGAAACAGGCGCTTCAAACGATGGCAGTCCATGATTGAAAACCGCCTTTCCACCCCCGCCACTGACGGCAAAAGAGGCAGAAACGACATACCGGTCGTTTTTATAGGCAAACTGAAAACTTGGAATAACCGGAGCCGACGCTTCGCCCCTGAATTCTTTGGTGGCATTCCCGCCGTTATTGGCGGCAAATGGAGCAAAAGTAGAAGTAATGATTCTCGTTTGATAGGCGCTTTGGCTGTTCAGTGAAAAGTGAAACCCATCGCTCAGAAAAGTAAGACCGGCCGGATTGGTGTACACAGCATCTATTTCGGTAGAAGCATCACGTGCCGGATTGCGTAAAAAGTGAACACTTTGATTGGTGTTAGTTAACAATCCTCCTGCAAAAAGCGGACTTGTGGCCGCCAATAATAATCCTGCAAATACTGATTTTTTAATCATACTGATAGTTTTTTAGTTTATTTTCAAATGTCATGGCCAATTGCAACAACATTTCTTTCTCTTAATTATAATACATTTACAATTTTTGAGGTGTAAAAATACACATTATTTTGATATATGTGCACGTTTCTATAAAAAATTGTAAACAGACCTAAATTCAGGATAATATAAACGACATAACTTTTTGACGTAAGATAATGATTGCCTGCGATAACCGTCCGACCGCTCAAAGCGGTCGGACGGTTTGACAATCTCGGTTTGTTCTTCTACGCTGTAATTTTCCGATTACCTATTCCGGGCTTTATATTTACCGTTAATAAACGGAAAAACCATTAATCTCCCGTTGCATGTCTTGTCCTAAATTAATTTGGCAGATTTATAACTAATTTCCTTCCCGATACATCGGAACAAGTTGTGCTGCAAACCCGAAAAGCTTGCAACTTTGTTTTTTTTTATGATTATCCGCAATGTGTTCTAATTTATATTTCGGTGCGCTGCACCTTTGTGCTTTTTCTGCTTGTATTTTCTACCAATATATCGGGACTCTGTCCCTTGTTGGCAGGTGCAGCGCACCGAAATATATTATTTGAAACTTTAGGAACTTTTGCGGACAATCATTATAAATTAACGTGAGTTCGATATAAATAAACAAACTTTATTTTTATAACCAAATGAATAGCAAGGTGCTCTGCACCTTATTGAGGGACAGCGTCCCGCAGTATTTGTAAAATATTTCAAATATGCAATCATAGGTGCAGCGCACCGAACCATTCTATTCCTTTAAATTGATTATCAGTATATTGTAAAATAATTACTCTATTTCTTATATCGTAAGCATCCCAAATTAGCCGTATTTTTTGAGGAGGATCAAATTTTGATCTTTGTCGAAAAAAGTTATGTTTAGTTTAAATGAAGGGAATCGGTTTGTAGTATGCCTGCAAGGAGTAGATTTACGCAAAGGTTTGGATGGT